>JAXHTF010000065.1 GCA_034211275.1 Acidobacteriota bacterium | reverse complement strand
CGGGAGCCGGCCACGGCACCCGCTCGCCGCGACCCCATTCCTGCTCCAGCTGCTGGCGCTCGCTCGCCGACAGCAGCGGCAGCTGCGCCACCGGCAGCTGCGGGTTGGCCACCATGCCCGTGAGCAGGGTCTCCAGATGGCGCAGCATGCGGTGGATGGTGGCGGCGTCGTGACGCACGCCGTCGTATTCCAGATCGAGGGTGAGGCCGACCTCGGGATAGGCCACCAAGGTCAGGGAGTAGGTCGAGCGCTCTTCGGTACCGGTCTCCTTGCTGGTCAAACCACCGGCCTGAGCCGCCGGACCGGGATCTTCCAACGGATAGTTCTGAAACACCATGAAGGTGTCGAAGAGGCCTTCCCCTGCCGTCACGTCGCTCCACTTCTGAATCTCCGCCAGCGGCGTGTACTCGTACTGCCGCATATCCACTTGGCGATCCTGGAGCTTGCGCAGCCAGGGGGCGACCTGACTCTCCTTCGGTCCGGCGGCGGGAACCCGCACCCTCACCGGCAGGGTGTTGATGAACAGACCCACCATCGCCTCGACACCATCCAGCTCCGCCGGACGTCCCGAGACGGTGACGCCGAAGACCACGTCGTCGACGTTGGCGTAGCGCGCCAGCAACAGCGCCCAGGACGCCTGCACCAGAGTGTTCACCGTCAGCTGGTGACCGCGGGCAAAGGCCTGGAGAGCCTCGCCGTCGGCTCGGGACAGGGAGTGGGTTTCCTCGGCGTGGCGCCGTGGGCCCTCGGCGGTGGGCCGATCGGCGATCACCGGAGTCGGCTCGTCGAAGCCCCCCAGCCATTGCTTCCACCAGCTCTCCGCCGCTTCCATATCCTGCTCTTGGAGCCAGGCGATGTAGTTCCGATAGGGCGGCACCTCCGGCAACTCCAGAGGCTGGCCGTCGCGCTCGGCATCATAGAGGCGGAAAAACTCTTCGAATAAGAGGGGCAAGCTCCACCCGTCCACCAGCATCTGGTGGAAGGACCAGATCAGCCGGTAGCGCTCATCCCCGGTGCGCGCCAGCAGGACTCGGGTGAGGGGCGCTTCTTCGAGCACGAAGCCACGGCGCCGGTCCTCTGCCAGATAGCGCCGCTGGCGCTCGAGCTGACCGGCTTCGTCGAGATCGCGCCAGTCGTCCTCACGCACCGGGAATCGGGCATCGGAAAGGACGAGCTGCAACGGCTCGTCAAGCTCCTGCCACAGAAAGGCGGTGCGCAGAATGGCATGACGCTCCGCCAGCCGTTGCCAGGCGGTCTCGAAGGCTTCGGTGTCGACGACGGTATCGAGCTCGGTGGTGAGCTGTCCGACGTAGATTCCCGCCTCCGGCTCGAGCACGGTTTCGAACAGCATGCCCTGCTGCAGCGGCGATAGAGGATAGATGTCGGCGAGGGCCGGATAGGAGCTTTCGAGGCCTTCGACCTTCTGCTGGTCCAGCCGCGCCAACGGGAAGTCGGAGGCGGTCCAGCCGCCGGCCTCCGGCGACAGGCAATGCTCCAACAGCGTGACCAGGTGGTCGATGAAGGCATCCCCGAGGGCCTCCACCGTCTCCTCCCGATGGCGGTTGCGGCTGAACGCGAAAGCCGCCTGCAACCGACCGTCGACGATGCGGGTTTCGATCTCCAACAAATGGGTGCGGAGAGCGTCGGGGCCTTCACTATGACCGACGCTCTCGGAGCTCAGCTCCACCGGCAGGTCTTCCTCACCGGTCTTGCCGACCTCGGCCTGCCCCATGCTGTTGAACAGAATCGATGCCAACGGCTGCTTCGCGATTTGCCGGCGAACGGACTCCTCGGCGAAATCCCGCAGCACGCCGAAGCCCAGACCGTTGTGGGGTACGGAGCGCAACTGCTCCTTGACAGCCTTGATGGACTCGCCGGGACCGTCGGCGTCGCGAAGATCGAGCAGCACCGGATACAGGGTGGCGAACCAGCCGACGGTGCGCGAAAGATCGATGTCGTCGAACATCTCCTCGCGACCGTGGCCTTCGAAGTCCACCAGCAGACGCCGCTCGCCGGCCCAATCCCCCAAGCTCTGCACCAGGGCGGTGAGCACCAATTCGCTGAGCTGAGTGCGATAAGCGGAGGGAGCGTCCTGGAGCAGCTTGGTGGTCTGCACTGGGGAGAGGAAGACCTGGACCACCGCCTCGGAAGCGAGGTCATCGGGTCCCTCGTCGAGCTCCGCGGGCAGCGGATGAGCATCCTCCCGCGCGGGGTTGGTCCAAAAAGGCACCTCGCCGTTCAGTCGGCCCGAGGCCCCGAGCTCTTCCAGCCTCTTGCCCCATTGCTGGAAGGAGCTGGTCTTGTCGGCGAAGTCGATCTCCCGGCCCGTGGCGAGGCTGCCGTAGGCACTCAGCAGGTCGCGCACCAGAAGCTCCAGGGAGTGATTGTCGGTGACCAGGTGGTGGGTCACCAACAACAACCGCTGGGATTCGCCGGTGCCGTGGTCGAAGAGCGCTCCTCGCACCAGCGGCCCTCGGCCCACGTCGAAGGTTCCCTGCAGCCGGCTCGATGCCGCCTCCTGGGCCGCGAGCCGATGCTCGGCCTCGAGGCGGGAGAAGTCGACCACGAAGAAGGGCACACCGATCCCGGCCCGCTCGTGCTCCGCATACCAGCCCGCCTCGTCCTGGCGGAAACTCAGGCGAAGGGCGTCGTGGTGGTCCACCAGCGCCGACAGGGCTTGCTCCAGCAATTGAGCGGACCAGCGCTGCCGGAGGCGTAGCAGCACCGGCAGGTTGGTGTGGTGCAGGCTCTCGAGGCCGGCCTCGAGGAACCAGCGCTGGATCGGCAGCAGCGGCGCCCGGCCGGTCACCGGTCCCTGCTGAGCATTGATCGCCGCGGCGCTACCGGCCACCGCCGCCAGCTCCTTGAGAATCGGATATTCGAAGATCTGCCGCGGAGTCACCCGCAGGCCTTCCCGATGCAGGCGGGAAGTGATCTGCAGGCTGAGGATGGAATCACCGCCGAGCTCGAAGAAGTCGTCGTTGCGGCCCACTCGCTCGACCCGCAGCACCTCCTGCCAGATGCCCGCCAGGAGGTTCTCCAGGCGGCCTTGCGGAGGAGCGAACTCGCTGGTTGCCACCGCCTCGACATCGCGCTCCGCCAGGGCTCGCCGATCGACCTTGCCGTTGGGGGTCAAGGGCAGGGCTTCGAGCTCTCCGAAGGCCACCGGAATCATGTGCTCCGGCAGCGTCGCCGCCAAATGCTTGCGTAGCCCCTGACCGTCGAGCTGGCCGCCCCGTGCCAGCACCACGAAAGCCACCAGCCGGGCGGCACCTTCATCCTGGGTCTGAGGAATGACGGCGCATTGCTCCACCGAGTCGTGGGTGACCAGCACGGCCTCCACTTCTCCCGGCTCGACCCGGAAGCCACGGATCTTGATCTGCTGATCGAGACGGCCGAGGAATTCGAGCGACCCGTCTGCCCGCCAGCGCGCGCGGTCGCCGGTGCGGTACAGACGCTGGCCGGGCGAGCCGCCGGCGAAGTCGGGAATGAAGCGCCAGGCGGTCAGACTCGGCCGGCCGAGATAGCCCCGAGCGATGCCGGCACCGCCGACGTAGAGCTCGCCGGCCACTCTCGGCGGCACCGGTTCCCCCCGGCCGTCGAGGACGAAGACCTGGTTGCCCGCCACCGGACGGCCGATGGGCAGATCCAGCAACGAAGCATCGATCTCGTCCTCCCCTGCCGGCAGCAGGTGTACGGTGTTGGTCACCGTGGTCTCCGTCAAACCGAAGACGTAGAGCACCGGCACGCCCCACCGCCGCCAGCGGGCCAGCGCCGCCGGATTGGGCTTTTGGGTTCCCAGCATCAGCAAGCGCAGAGACTTGGGAGGCTTCTCGCCACGACTGTCCAGATCCCGCACCCACTCCTGCCAGTACACCGCCGGCAGCTCCATCACGGTCACCCCCTGCACCCGCACCGTCGCCTCTAGAGCGCGGGTGGAGAGCAGCAAGTCGCGCCCCGGCAGAGTGACGGTGGCACCGGCCAGCAGGGTGGGGATGATCTCCTCCACCACCACGTCGAAGCTGACGGAGGCGAATTGCAGGACTCGGTCCTGAGGCTGCAGGGCCAGGCGCCGGCGCATCTCCTCGGCGTAGAGGGCCATGGAACCGTGAGAGACCAGCACACCCTTGGGCTTGCCGGTAGATCCGGAGGTGTAGATGGCGTAGGCGAGGTTCTCCGGATGCAGCGCCGGCGGAATCAACTCGGGCAGCTCACCCTCGACCAGAAGGTTCGGCGCCATCAGGTCGATCACCGGCGTGGCTTCAGGCACCAGGCGCTGGACGCGTTGCTCGAGGTCGAGGGTGGTGAGCACCACCCGCGCTCCCGAATCCTCCAGAGTCAGGGCCAGGCGCTCGTCCGGGTACGCGGGATCCAGGGGCAGATACGCGCCGCCGGCGTGGAGAATGCCCACCAATCCCGCAACCAGCGCCGGCGAACGTTCGGTGACCAACGCCACGACGGTGTCGGGCCCGACTCCCGCTTCCCTCAGGACCTTCGCGACGCCGTGAACCCGGCGCGCCAGATCGCTGTAGGTCCAGGGCGCTCCCTCCGAAGGTCGGATGGCGGCAGCCTCTCGGCGGGCCTTTGCCACTGCCACGAAGCGCTGGGGAAAGAGACCTCCTCCGGCCTCCGCCTCGACCCCCGTGGGCCACTCGCGCTGAAGCTGCTGCACCTCCGCCGGGGAGAGCATGGACACCGCCGCCAGGGGCTCCTCCCCCTGGTCGGCGAAGCCTTTCAGGATCTCCTCCAGATGCCGCAGCATGCGCTGGATGGTGCTGTCGTCGTGGCGCCGGGCGTCGTACTCGATGTTGAGGGTGACCCGGGGCTCCGGATAAGCGACCAGCGTGAGGGCGAAATTCGAACGCTCTTCGGTGCTGGTGTCGGTGCTCGCCAGCGCGTCCGCCTCCTCTTCCTGACGATCCTCCAAGGGATAGTTCTGAAACACCATGAAGGTGTCGAAAAGGTTGCGGCCGGGGGCCATCTGGCTCCAACGCTGTAGCTTGGCGAGCGGCGTGTACTCGAATTGGCGCAGCTCTACCTGCTGCTCCTGGAGCCGCTGCAGCCACTCCGTGACGGTGGGTTCTCCAGCCGCGGTCTTTCCAGCACCGGCGGCACCGGCACCGAAGCGCACCCGCACCGGGAGGGTATTGATGAACAGACCGACCATCGACTCGACGCCCTCGAGCTCCGCCGGACGGCCGGAGACGGTGACGCCGAAGACCACGTCGTCTACGCCGGCATAGCGAGCCAGCAACAGAGCCCAGGAGGCTTGAACCAAGGTGTTGAGAGTCAGGCGATGACGGCGGGCAAAGCTCTGCAATCGCTCCCCTTCCGCCGCCGGCAGCGCCGCCAGAGCTTCAGCGTAGACCCGATCACCGCCGACCTCGTCGCGGTCGAAGACCACCGGGGTCGGTGAGGAGAAGCCGTCCAGCTGCTCGACCCACCACTCCCGGGCCTCGTCCAGAGACTGATCTTGGAGCCAGGCGATGTACTCGCGATAGGGCGGCACCGGTGCCAGCTGCGGGAGCTCCTCGGAGCGCCGGTAGGCGTCGTAGAGACGAAAGAACTCGTCCAGCACCAGCGGTACGCTCCAGCCGTCCAACAACATCTGGTGGAAGGACCAGATCAAACGGTAGCGGGCCGGCGCCACCTTGGCGAGGAGGATGCGGGTGAGGGGGGCCTCGGAGAGCTCGAAGCCCACCGTGCGATCCTGCTGCAGGTACTCTTCGAGTTGCTCCGCCTGCCGGCGCCGGGGGAGCTCGCTCCAGTCCACCTGGGTGATGGGCAGCTGAGCGGCTTCCTGGACCAGCTGCAGGGGTTTCGGCAGACCCTCCCAGCGGAAGGTAGTGCGTAACACCGAGTGGCGCTCCAACAGCTGCTGCCAGGCGGCGCGGAAGGCGTCCATGTCGACATCCGAATCGAGCTCGGAAGAGAGCTGGCCGACGTAGATCCCCGCCTCCGGCTCGAAGGCGCTCTCGAAGAGCATCCCCTCCTGCAACGGCGACAGCGGATAGACGTCCTGCAGTCCCGGCACCTCTTCGCAAAGACCTGCCAGAATCGATTGGTCGACGCCCGAAAGGGGTACGTCGGAAGGCGTCAGACCGCCGTGCTCCGGATCGCTGCAATGTTCGATGAGGGAGCGCAGAACCGCCAGGAACGAGTCCGCCAGGTCCTGGATCGTTTGTTCTCGGTGCAGCTCAGTGCTGTAGTCCCAGGCGACCTCCAGACGGCCATCGCGAATTCCCGCCTCGACCCCCAGCAGGTGGGTGCGCAGGGCATCGGCTCCGGAGGCCGGTCCGGCGTCGCCGGAGCTCAGCGCGAAGGGCAGAGAAGAATCTTCTGCTCCCTCTTCCACCTGTCCCTGGTTGTTGAACAGGATGTCCGCCGTCGGCAGCTCTGCCAGCCGGCTCTGCACGCCCTCGCTGCCCAGATAGCGCAACAGGCCCCAGCCGAGGCCGCGGTGGGGCACGGCGCGGATCTGCTCTTTGACCCCGGTGATCACCTCCGCCGGCTCGTGCAGGTCCCGCAGGTCCAGGAGCAACGGATAGAGAGTGGCGAACCAACCGACGGTGCGCGACAGATCGACGTCGGCAAAGATCTCCTCGCGGCCGTGGCCTTCCATTTCCACCAGTACCAGCCGGTCTCCGACCCAACCCGCCACCGCCTCCGCCAGCGCCGCCAACAGAATGTCGTTGATCTGGGTGCGATAGGCCTTCGGAACCTGGCGCAGCAGCGCCTCGGTCTCCTCCGCCTCCAACCCCACCCGGCAGGTGGCCTCGGAAGCCTCGCTATTGACGCCACCGGGGAAATCCACCGGCAGCCCCATCACCTCCTGACGCTCCTCGGCAGCCCAGAAACCGAGCTCGTCAGCCAGTTCCTCGCTGGCGGCGTGAGTCTCGAGACGACGAGCCCAGGCGGTGAAAGAGGTGGTTTTGGGCGGTAGCTCCGGCGGCCGATCCTCGGCCAAGGCTTCGTAGGCTTGGGCCAGGTCCTGGGTCAGAACCTGCCAGGAGACATTGTCGGTGACCAGGTGATGGCTGACCAGCAGCAACTGCTGGGGCTGTTTCGCCCCGGCATCGAAGAGGGCAGCCTGGAAGAGCGGCGCCCGACCGACGTCGAAACTTCCCTGCAGGCTGGTTCCGACGGCTCGAACCGCCACCGCCCGATCCTCGTCGGCCAGAGCCGAAAGATCCATCACCACCAAGGGAATCTCGCCGGTGAATGGCTGGCCTTCCTGGTACCAGCCGCCCTCGCGCTGGTGGAAGGACAGGCGCAGCGCGTCGTGGTGGCGCAGCAGCTCCGCCAACGCCTCCGCCAGCGGCTGAGCCCGGAAACGCTGACGCAGGTCGAGGAGCAGCGGCAAGTTGGTGTGGTGGCGGCTCTCCAGCTCGGACTCCAAGAACCAGCGCTGGATCGGCAGCAGCGGTGCGACACCGACCACCTCGCCCTGCTCCGCCTGGATCTCCGGAGCGCTGCCCGCCACCGCCGCCAGCTCGGCGACAGTGGGATGCTCGAAGACCTGCCGTGGGGTCACGCGCAGGCCTTGGCGATGGGCCCGGGAGGTGATCTGAATGCTCAGGATGGAGTCGCCGCCGAGCTCGAAGAAATCGTCGTGGATGCCGACCCGTTCGACCCGCAGCACCTCGCTCCAGATCTCCGCCAGAGTCTGCTCCAGCGGATTGCGCGGCGCCTCGTAGCCGGCCTCGCCGCGGGGCGCATCCGTCACCCGGGCGAGGAGGGCTCGCTGATCGACCTTGCCGTTGGCGGTGAGGGGAATCTGCTCCGCCGGCTGAAAGACCGCCGGCACCATGTACTCCGGCAACCGCTCCTTGAGGTGGGCCCGCAGCTGCGCAGGGCTAGGGATCGCATCCTGTCCTTCCGCCGGCACAACGAAAGCCACCAGCCGGGCCGCGCCTCCCGCCGCCGGCACCTGGGGCACCACGGCGCACTCGCTCACCTCGGCGTGGCTTCGGAGCGCCGCTCCGACCTCCCCCGGCTCGACGCGGTAGCCACGAATCTTGACCTGCTCGTCCTGCCGGCCCAGGAACTCCAGCGCGCCGTCGGCCCGCCAGCGTGCGCGGTCACCGGTGCGGTAGAGCCTTTCTCCGGCCCCTGCCTCCGCCTTGCCGCTCAGCCAATCCGGGACGAAGCGTTCCGCGGTGAGAGCCGGGCGATCGAGATAGCCACGGGCGACGCCGGCACCGCCGACGTAGAGCTCACCGGGCACCCGCGCCGGCACCGGCCGACCGGCGCGATCCACCACGTACAGCCGATTGCCCGCCACCGGACGACCGATGGGCAGATCCAGCGCTTCTTCGCTGCCGGCCTCTCCCGGCGCCAGCGGCGGCAGGAGGTGCACCGAGTTGGTCACCGTGGTCTCGGTGAGACCGAAGACGTAGAGCACCGGCACGCCCCAACGGCGCCAGACCGCGAGGCTCTCGGGGTTCGGTTTTTGGGTGCCCAGCAGGATCAAACGCAGGGACGGCGGCGGTGTCATCCCGCGGGCGCCGAGGTCCCGCACCCACTCTTGCCAATACACCGCGGGCAGCTCCATGACGGTGACGCCGTGGTCCGTCACCACCGACTCCAGCTCGCCGGTGGAGAGCAAGAGATCCCGCCCCGGAAGCACCACCGACGCTCCCGAAAGCAGCGCCGGGATCACCTCTTCCACCACCACGTCGAAGCTGATGGAGGCGAATTGCAGGAATCGATCCGCCGAGGTCAGGGCCAGTCGCTCCTGCATCTCCTCACCGTAGGCCATCATCGAGCCGTGGCTCACCGCCACTCCCTTGGGGCGGCCGGTGGAGCCGGAGGTATAGATGACGTAGGCGAGGGTCTCCGGTGCCGCTTCCGGCACTGGCGGTGCATCCCCCTCCTGCTCCATGGCGGCCTCGAGGTCCAACACCTCGGTGGTCGGCGGTGCCAGATCGCGCAGTCGCTCGACCAGCGCCGTGGGCGCCAGCACCACCGCTGCCCCGGAGTCTTCGAGCATCAACGCCAACCGTTCGTCGGGATAGGCGGGGTCCAGCGGCAGGTAGGCACCGCCGGCCCACAGAATGCCTACCAGCGACGCCACCAGCTCCGGCGAGCGTTCGGTGCACAAGGCCACCAGATGCTCCGTACCGACCCCGGCGGCGGTCAAGGCCCGGGCGATCCGGCCACCGTAGAGCTCCAGCTCACCGTAGGTCCAGACGCCCTGGTCGCTGATCACCGCCGGTTCCGCAGGCTGCCGCTGGGCGACCTGGGAGAAGCGCTGAGGGAAGAGGCGGCGGGCCTGAGTCCGGACCTGCGCCAAAGGCCGCTCGTGCTGCCACTCCAGCATCAGCTGCTGGCGCTCGCCGGCGGTGAGTAGTTGGAGACTCCCCAGGGGCTGCTGCGGCGCCGCCGCCAGCCCGAGGAGCAGCTGCCGTACGTGGCGGAGCAGGCGGTCCGCGGTAGAGAGATCGTGGCGCAGGAGATCGAACTCGAGGTTCAGCTGCAGGCGCTCGCCGGGGTTGGCGTTGAGGGTCAGCAGGTAGTTGGAACGCTCCTGCGCCTCGGCAGCACTTGCTTGTCCTTCCTTGGCTTCATCCCCCGACGCTTGCTCGCCCTGCTGGGCTCCCTCGCCGGCTCGCTCCACCGGGTAGTTCTGGAACACCATGAAGGTGTCGAAGAGGCTTTGATTGGCCCCCAGCTCGCTCCAGCGCTGAATCTCCGCGAGCGGAGTGTGCTCGTATTGATGCAGCTCCGCTTGATCCGCCTGCAGCCGCTGCAGCCACTCCAGCACGACCGCGTCGTCCGGTACCTCCACCCGCACCGGCAGGGTGTTGATGAACAGCCCGACGATCTCCTCGACGCCGAAGAGATCCGCCGGCCGGCCGGACACGGTTTCGCCGAAGAGCACCTCCGACACGCCGGCGTAGCGCGCCAGCAACAGGGCCCAGGCGCCCTCCACCCAAGTGGTGAAGGTCACGCCCTGGGCCCTGTTGCCGGCGTAGCGCGCCAGCAACAGGGCCCAGGCGCCCTCCACCAAAGTGTTGAAGGTCACGCCCTGGGCGCGGGCAAAGCGTTGCAGCTGCGAGGACTCGCTGGCGGACAGGGCGAGCACGTGCTCGTGATGACGGCGCTCGGCTCCCGGCGCTGGCGGCCGGTCCACCACCACCGGGGTTGGCTCGGTGAAGCCCGCCAGCCGCTGGCGCCAATAGGCTTCACCGTCGTCGGACTGCAAACGCTTGTCGAGCCAAGCGATGTAATCCTTGAAGGGTCGTTCCGGCGCCAGCTGGAGCTCCCGTCCCGCCGCCGCGGCGCGATAGAGCGCGAGGAACTCCTCGAACAGCAGGGGCAGGCTCCAGCCGTCCAGCAGCATCTGGTGGAAGCTCCAAACCAGCCGGTACTCCCCCTCTCCCAGCCGCGCCAGCAGCACGCGGGTGAGCGGTGCCTCGGTCAAGTCGAAGCCCCGGGCCCGTTCTTCCTCCAAGAAACGCTGGAGGTGAAGCTGCTGCTCCGGCCCGGTCTCGTCGCTCCAATCCTCCACCGCCACCGGTACCGTCACCCGCGGGTGCACGGCCTGCAACGGCTCGTCCACGTCCTGCCAGTGGAACGACGTGCGCAGCACGGAGCGCCGGTCCGCCAGCTGAGCCCAGGCGAGGCGGAACGCGTCGAGGTCCAAATCGCTACGGAAGCTGTAGGTCAGCTGCCCCACGTAGATGCCGCCCTCGGGCTCGTAGAGGGTGTGGAAGAGCATGCCCTGCTGCAGCGGAGACAGCCGGTAGAGATCTTCCAGGTCCGGATAGCGGGAGCTCAGATCGTCGAGCTGAGCCTGGGTCACTGCCGCCAGCGGGAAGTCGGAGGGGGTAAGGCCTCCGGCCTCCGGGGTCAAACAATGCTCGAGCAGGCGGCGCAGGGCCGCCATGTACTCTCGGGCCAGCTGCTCGACGGTCTGCTGGCGGTGCAGGTCGGAGCTGAAGTCCCAGGTCAAAACCAGGCGGCCGGCGTCGATCTTGGCCTCCACCTCCAGTAGATGGGTACGCCGGGAGTCGGGGCCCGCCAGCTCGCCCATGGGCTCGCGGCTAGGCACGAAGGGCAGATCGTCGGCACCCAGGTCGTCGACGTCCATCTGTCCCTGGAAGTTGAACAGCACCTGAGCATCCGGCTGAGCCTCGAGGGCGGCCTGTACCTCGGGGCTGCCGTAATGCCGCAGCAGGCCGTAGCCGAGCCCGTTGCCGGGCACCGCCCGCAGCTGCTCCTTGACCGCCTTCAGGGCTTCCCCGGGCTGCTCCCCCTCGGAGCCCTCTGCCACCGGAACCTGCAAGAGCACCGGGTAGAGAGTGCTGAACCAGCCCACCGTGCGGCCGAGGTTGACGTCCTCGAAGAGATCCTCACGGCCGTGCCCTTCGAAGTCCACCAGCAAGCGGTGAGAGCCGGTCCAGCCGCAGAAGGCTTCCGCCAGAGCGGTGAGCAGAAGCTCCACCACACTGGTGCGATAGGGAACGATCGCCTGCTCCAGCAGATTCTTGGTCTCATCCTCGTCGAGGCCCATCCGGACCACCCGATTGCTCATCCGGCGGTTCTCACCGTCGGAAAAATCCAACGGCAGCGACGCCGCATCCTGGCGGGCATCGTCGGTCCAATAGGGGATCTCGGCGTCTAGCCCGCCCTCGGTGACATGCTCGGAGAGCTTTTCGCCCCAGCGCTGGAAGGACGTGGTCTTGAGCGGCAGATCCACCGCGGCGCCGGCGGTGACCTGGGCGTAGAGCACGGCCAGGTCCTCGGTGAGGATTTCCCAGGAGACGTTGTCGGTGATCAGGTGGTGAGAGACCAGGAGCAAACGCTGCGGCTCCCCGGGCCCGTGCTCGAAGAGAGCGGCCAGGAACAGGGGCGCGACGCCGATGTCGAAGGAGGCCTGGTGCGCTGCTGCGAGCTCGCCCTGGGCCGCCGGCCGATCCTCCGGCGGCAGCGCCGAAAGATCGTGGACGGTCAACGGGATCGACATCTCCTCCGCAGGGCGGTGCTCCTGGTGCCAGACGCCCTCAGCGTCCTGATAGAAGAACAGGCGCAGGGCGTCGTGGTGCGCCAGCAACGCCTCCAGCGCCCGCTCCAGCGGCTCGGCCTCGAAGCGCTTCCGCAGCTCCAGCAAGAAGGCGATATTGGTGTGGTGGCGGCTCTCCAGACCTGCCTCGAGGAACCATTGCTGGATCGGCAGCAGCGGCGCCTCGCCCTCGACCTCGGCCTGGGTCGCCTGCACCGCCGAGGCTCCTTGAACGACCTCCGCCAGGCGGGCCACGGTGGGGTTCTCGAACAGCTCCCGGGTGGTGAAGTGGAGCCCCATGCGGTGAGCTCTCGAGGTGATCTGCAGGCTCAGGATGGAGTCGCCGCCGAGTTCGAAGAAGTCGTCGTGAATGCCCACCGACGGCGCGTTCAACACCTCCGCCCAGATCTTCGCCAGCTTGGCCTCGAGCTCGTTGGTGGGCTCGCCGCCGGCGGTGGTGCTCAAGGTCGTGGCGTCCGGCGCCGGCAAGGCCTTCTTGTCCACCTTGCCGTTGGGGGTCAGGGGGATTTCATCGATCTCCACGAAGGCCGAGGGCACCATGTAGTCGGGCAGCCGCTGGCCGAGGAAGCCGCGCAGATCGCCGACTTCCAAGGGCTCTTCCCCTTCCGCCACGATCCAGGCCACCAGCTGGGCGCCACGGCTCTCCCGCTGCAACGGCGCCACCGCCGCCGCCCGCACCCGGGGATGCTCGACCAGCGCCGCCTCCACCTCTCCCGGCTCGACCCGGTAGCCGCGGATTTTGACCTGATCGTCGAGGCGACCGAGGAAGTCCAGGCTCCCGTCGGCCCGCCACCGGGCGCGGTCACCGGTGCGGTAGAGGCGCCCCCCCTCCTCGGAACCGAAGGGGTGGGGGACGAAGCGCTGAGCGGTCAGAGCGGGTCGGCGGAGATAGCCGCGGGCAACGCCGGCACCGCCGATGAACAGCTCGCCGACGACCCCGGAAGGCACCGGACGGCCGCGCAGGTCGAGCACGTAGAGCTGATTTCCCGCCACCGGTTTGCCGATGGGTAGCTCCGCCGGCGGTGCCTCGGCGCCGGCTGCCGTCTCCGGCTGAACGGTGAACAGACTGTTGGTGATGGTGGTCTCGGTCAGTCCGAAGACATAGGTCAAGGGCACGCCGTGTCGCCGCCAAGCACTGACTCGCTCCGCCGCCGGCTTCTCACAGCCCAGCAGCAGGAAGCGCAGAGACTCGGGGAGGGCCCCCTGCCGCTGCTCCAGCTCGTGGACCCACTCCTGCCAAAAGGCCGCCGGCAGCTCGAGACCGGTGACCTGCTGTTCCTCCAACACCTGCTGGAAGAGCTCCAGGGAGAGCAGCAAATCCTCCGGGTGCACCACCACGGCGGCGCCGGCGACGAGCGTCGGGAAGACCTCCTCCACCAGCACGTCGAAGCTCATCGAGGCGAATTGCAGCACCCGGTCCCCGGGGCCCAACTCGAGGAGGGCGGCCATCTCCAGGGCGTAGTTGGTAACCGCACCGTGGGGCACCAGCACACCCTTGGGCTTGCCCGTGGATCCCGAGGTGTAGATGGCGTAGGCGAGGTTGTCAGCGTCCGGCGGCACCGGCTGAAAGCCCTTCGGCGCCGCCTCCGGCAGCGCCGCCACATCCACCACCGACACCGTCGAGGGCAGCTCGCCCAGTGCCTTTCGGGCGGAGGCTTCGGTCACCAGCACCGTCAGCTCCGAATCCTCGATCATGGCGGCAAGGCGGTCCGCCGGGTAAGCCGGATCGAGGGGCAGATAGGCGCCGCCGGCCTCCAAAATGCCCAGAATGCCCGCCACCAGCCACGGCGAGCGGGGCACCGCCAGGCCGACGACCTGGTCGGGGCCAACGCCCCGGGAAATCAGCTCCGCCGCCAGCGCCCGCGAGCGCTGCTGCAGCTCGCCGTAGCTCCACACGCGGTCGCCGGCGAGCACCGCCGGCGCTTCCGGATCCACCGCCGCCCGGCGAGCGAAGAGCTCCTGGAAGGTCGCCGCCTCGGAGTGGGCTGCGGGCCCCAGCGCCCAGGTTTCCAGCAGCTGGCCGCGCTCCGCGGCAGTGAGCACCGACAGCGCCCCCACCGGTGCCTCCGGATCCGCCGCCATCCCTGCCAACAGCACCTCCAGGTGGTGCAGCATGCGCTCGATGGTGGTCTGGTCGTGGCGCTGCGGGTCGTACTCCAGGTCCAGGGTCAGCCGAGTACCGGGATAGGCCACCAGGGTGAGGGCGAAGGTAGAACGTTCTTCAGTGCCATAGGCTTCCGCCTCCAGGCTGGCACCCTGCTCGTTGACCGCTTGGTCTACGGGATAGTTCTGGAACACCAGGAAGGTGTCGAAGAGCTTCTGCTGAGAGCCGAAGCCACTCCACCGCTGCACTTCCGGCAGCGGCGTGTACTCGAACTGGCGGAGCTCCGCCTGATAGTCCTGGAGCTCCTGCAGCCACCCCACCACCGGCGCCGTCAGCGGCAGCTTTATGCGCACCGGCAAGGTGTTGATGAACAACCCCACCATGGTCTCCACACCATCGAGCTCGGGAGGACGGCCGGAAACGGTGACGCCGAAGACGACGTCCTCGACGTTCCCATAGCGGCCCAGCAAGAGGCCCCAGGCCGCCTGTACGAGGGTGTTGAGGGTCACCCGGGCATTGCGGGCGAATCCTTGGACCTCGTCGGTGAGGGGCGCCGGCAGCGCCCGCAGAACCTCGCCGTAGCCTCGCTCCTGCGCCTCTTCGGGGCGGTCGAAAACCAGCGGTGTGGCCTCTTCGAAGCCCGCCAGCTGACGTTGCCACCAGGTCTGGGCAGACTGCAGATCCTGAGCCTTCAGCCAGGCGACATAGTCCCGGTAAGGCCGCGGCATGGGCAACGCCGAGGTCCGCCCAGCGCGATATGCATCGTAAAGAGAGAAGAGCTCGCCGAGGAGTAAGGGCAAGCTCCAACCGTCTACCAGGATCTGGTCGTAGCTCCAGACCAGCAGGTAACTCTCCTCGTCGAGGCGCGCCATCAGCAAACGCATCAGCGGCGCCTGCTCGTAGTCGAAGCCGGCCTGCCGATCTTCCTCGAGATAGGCCAGTCGCCGCGCCTCCACCTCTTCGGCGTCGAGGCCGCGCCAATCTTCCTCCACCACCGGCAGCTCCGCCGTCTCCTGGACCAGCTGCAGAGGATGCTCGTAGCCCTGCCAGCGGAAGGAAGTGCGCAAGACGCTGTGGCGGCGCACCAGCTCGGCCCAAGCACGGTGGAAGGCCTCGAGATCCGGCAACCGCTGGAACCGGCCGCTGAACTGGCCGACGTAGACGCCGGATTCCGGATCGTAGAGGGTCTCGAAGAACATTCCCTGCTGCAGCGGGGTCAGCGGGTAGAGATCCTCGAGCACCGCCCCGGTGCTCTCTACATCCTCCACCAGCGCCTGGAGGTTCCAGGCGTCGAGACCGGCGAGGGGGAAGTCGGAAGGCGTGAAGCCGCGGGACTCGGGATCCACGCAATGCTCCACCAGGCTCGAGAGGTGGTCGACGAAGCCCTGGGCCAGAGCCTCGGCGGTAGCTTCCGCGTGGACCTCCGGGCTGTAGATCCAGGAGACTTCCAGCGCGCCCTCTCGAACCCCCACATTGACCTCGAAGAGGTGGCTGCGGACCAGATCCTCCGCTTGCGGCGAGCCCACGTCTTCGGAGCCCAACCGGAAACCGTCCATCTCCTCCGCGCCACCGCCCGCGCCAGCGTCGACGCGGCCGACGTAATTGAACAGCACCTGGGCCGCCGGCAGCTCCTCGAGTCGGGCCGCCGTTTCCGGCCGCAGATAGCGCAACAGGCCGTAGCCGAGCCCACGCGCCGGCACGCCGCGGACCTGCTCCTTGACCGCCTTGATCTCCGCCGCCACATCGCCGTCTTCCCCCTCCTCCGGCGGCATATCCGCCAGCTCGTCGAGATCGAGGAGCAGCGGATACAGGGTGGCGAACCAGCCGACGGTGCGCGAGAGGTCGGCGTCGCCCAGATCCTCGCGGCCGTGGCCTTCGAGATCCACCAGCAGGCGGCGATGACCGCTCCAACCCGCCAGCGAGCGGGCCAGGGCGGTGAGCAACAGCTCCTCCGGGCGCGTACCGTAGGCGCGGGACGAGCGTTCCAACAAAGCGGCGGTGGTCTCCGCGTCTAGACTCGTGGTGACCGTCCGGGCGGTGCCTTCCCGGAGCTCCGAGAGGTCGTCCGTCCCCCGCTCCAAAGACTGATCCAGAGGCAGCTCTTCGACCTCGGCGCGCTCCGGTGCCAGCCAGTACTCGGCCTCGGCGGCCATCTCGCCGGATGCGGCATGCTCCGCCAACAGCTCCTGCCAGCGGGCCAGGGACGTGGTCTTGGCAGGCAGAGCGGGGGTCGCGCCGCTGGCCACGGCGCGGTATGCCGCCACCAAATCCTCCACCAGCAGCCGCCACGACACCGTGTCTACCACCAAGTGATGGACCGCCAGCAGCAGGCGCGTGCGGTGCTTGCCACCACCGTCGAAGAGCAGCGCCCGGAATACGCCACCGTGCTCCAGCTCGAGCTGCGCCTGGGCTTTACCGCCGAGGCGAGCGATCTTCGAGCTCTGACGCTTCGCCGACAGCCCCTTGAGAGTCTCCACCGACAGCAGCGGTGGCGCCTTCCCCGAGGCCCGGTTCTCCGCCAGCTGCTCCGTCGTCAACAGCTGCTGGCTCCAGCCGTCCTCGCCGCGGAGGAAGGCCGCCCGCAGGCCGTCGTGGTGCGCCAGCAAATGCTCCAGAGCGCGTTCCAACGCCTCGGGATCGAGGGCTTCCTCGGTTTCCAGCAACAGCGGCAGGTTGAAATGCTCCGGCGTCGCCGGATCCCGGTCGAAGAACCAGCGCTGGATCGGTGCCAGCGGTACCGCACCGGAGACCTCCCCCTGCTCCGCCAGCTTCGCCGGTTGCGTCGCCAAGGGCGCCAGCTCGGCGATGGTGGGATACTCGAAGACCTGTCTCGGGGTCAATGACAGACCCGCTCGCTGGGCCCGGGCGGTGATCTGGAGGCTGAGAATGGAGTCGCCGCCGAGGTCGAAGAAGTTGTCGTCGACGCCGATGCGCTCGACGCCCAACACCTGCGACCAGACCTCTGCCAGGGTTCGCTCCGCCGGCGTCACTGGAGAGCGGTAGACGACTTCCGCCGGAGCCTCGAAGCCGACCCGCGGCAGCGCTTCCCGATCGATCTTGCCGTTGGGGGTGAGCGGCATTTCCCCGAGCACGACGAAGGCCGCCGGCACCATGTACTCCGGCAGCTCTTCCCGCAGCGCCCGGCGCAGGCGGGTGCGCAGACCCTCGATCTCGTCCTGGCCGTCATCCGCCGTTCCTCCCTCGACGGTCACATAGGCATAGAGCCGGTTGCCGCCATCGGTCGAGGGCCGGGCGACCACCACCGCTTCCGCCACTCCCGGCTGGCGTCGGAGGGCGTTGTCGATCTCCTCCAACTCGACGCGGTTCCCCCGGACCTTGACCTGGAAGTCGGCACGGCCGAGGAAATCCAGCTGGCCGTCGAGCCGGAAACGCGCCAGGTCTCCGGTACGGTAGAGACGCTCGCCGCCCTCCCCGGCGTCCTCGCCGACGAAGGGATTGGGCATGAAGCGCTGGGCAGTGAGAGCCGGGCGACCGTGATACCCGCGACCGACGCCGACGCCACCGATGTACAGCTCGCCGGTGACTCCGGCTACCACCGGTTCCAGATCCTCATCCAGAACGTAGACCAGGTTGTTGGCCACCGGCCGGCCGATGGGCAGATCGGTCTCGTCGGAGTCCACCAACGGGTAGAGGGTGTTGGTGACGGTGGTTTCGGTGAGGCCAAAGACGTAGATCAGGTCGATGCCGAAACGACGCCACGCGGTGATGCGCTCGGGGTTGGGCTTCTCGGACCCGAGGAGCAACAACCGCAGGGACTCCGGCGGCCGCCTATCGGCGGTGGTCATCTCCCGCACCCATTCGTGCCAATACGCTGCCGGCAGCTCCAACAAGGTCACCCGCTGGCGCTCCAACACGCCGTGGAGCTCGTCCACCGAAAGCAGGAGATCGCTGCCGTGGAGCACCACCGCGCCCCCCGCCAGCAGGGTCGGGAAGATCTCCTCCACCACCACGTCGAAGCTCAGCGAGGCGAATTGCAGCATCCGGTCCGCCGGGCTGAGGCCGAAGCGGCGAACCATCTCCAGGCTGTAGTTGACCACCGCACGATGCTCGATGAGCACGCCCTTGGGGCGGCCCGTGGAACCGGAGGTGTAGATGATGTACGCCAGGTTGTCGGCGTCGCCTCCTGCGGCCGGGGCTTCCGCCTCCTCCCCATCATCAGCTCTCGCCAGCTCCAGATCGTCCAGGAAGACGATGTCGGCGGAAGTTTGCGGCAGCCGGTCGGCCAGGCTTCGACGGGTCACCAGCAGCGGGGCCGCCGAGTCCTCGAGCATGTAAGCCAGCCGTTCCGGTGGATAGGTCGGGTCCAAGGGCAAATAGGCGGCGCCGGCCTCCAGGATGCCCACCATCCCCAACACCAGGCCCGGAGAGCGGTCCATCAACAACCCGACCACCACTTCCGGTCCGGCTCCCTGCTGCGCCAGCTCCCGAGCCAGGACCCGCGAGCGCTGGATCAGCTCGCCGTAGCTCAGCTCCTCGTCCCCGCACACCACCGCCGTGGCTTCGGGGGTCGCCGTCGCCTGTTCCGCCACCAGCTGATGCAGTGTGCGGTCCCCGGGGAACGGCCGGCGAGTGGCGTTCCAGTCCACCAGCAGCTGGTGACGTTCCTCCTCGGTGAGGGGGGAGAGGGCGCCCACCGCCCGCCCGGGCTCCGCCACCATCTCCTCCAGCAACCGCTGCAGGTGATCGAGCATGCGCACCACGATGACCCGGTGAAAGCGCCGACGCTCGTATTGGGCTTCCAACACCAGCTCGCTGTCCGGCATCACCACCAGGATGATCGGGAAGCCGGGTTTCTCGGAGGTCTCTACCCGCCGCGCCTGGAGGTCGCCGTAGCCACCCTCCAGAGTGGTCGAGAGGGGCGCGTTTTGGAACGACAGGACGCTCTCGAAGAGCCGCGCTCCCGGATCCAGACCGACCCACTTCTGGATCTTCGCCAGCGGGCTGTACTCGTATTGCCGCGCCTCTGCGTGCCGCGCCTGGAGCTCGCCGAGCCAGGTCAGTAGAGGCTTCTGAGGCTCCACCGGCACCCGGACTGGAAGAGTGCTGACGAAGAGCCCGATCATGGACTCGACCTCGGGCAACTCCACTGGACGGCCGGAGCCGATGCTGCCGAAGACCACATCTCGCTGACCGCTGTAGCGGCTGAGCAGCAGAGCCCAGACGCCCTCCATGAGGGTGTTGAGGGTCAGCCCCTCCTGCCGGCTCAGGTCCCGGAGCGCCTCGCTGAGGGCGGCGGGGAGCCGCAGACGGTAGAGGCCATAGGGGTCCTCCTGAGCTGGTATAGGGATCGCCGGCTGATCGACCCCGAGGGGAGTGGGGGTGGTGAAATCCGCCAGGCGGTGACTCCAGAACTCGCGGGCCCGCTCCTGGTTCTGCTTCTGGAGCCAGGCGATGTAGTCGCGGTAGGGCTGGCGCTTCGGCAGCGCCGGCGGCCCGCCGTTGGTCAGCCCCCGGTAGAGAGCGAAAACCTCCTGGAGCACCATGGGGAAGGACCAGCCATCCACCACCAGGTGATGCACGGTCCAGAGGAAGTAGTGCAGGTCGGCGCTGCGGCGCACCAGGTTGATGCGCATAAGCGGCGCCTTGCGCAGATCCAGTCCGCGCCGCCGATCTTCGGCCAGCAGCTCCTGCCAGCTGCTCTCCTGCTCCTCCGGGGACCGGTCGGTCCAATCCTGAACCGCGAGAGGGAGCCGAGCCTGCCGACCCACCAGCTGCACCGGCTGAGCGATCTTCTCCCAGGCAAAGGCCGTACGCAGCACCGGATGGCGATCCACCACCGTCTGCCAGGCCTGCCGAAAGGCCTCCAGCCGAAGCGTGCCTTCCAGCTCACAGCTGACCTGGAAGATATACACGTCGGAGCCTGGAGAATAGACCTCCTCAAAGAGCATCCCCTCCTGCAGAGGCGACAGGGGATAGATATCTTCAATATTCTTCTTGGCCATTCAACCCTTCTCCGCTTCCAAGAAAATCCGGCTCGTCCACCGGCTCGGCGAATCAATCGTCGCCAAAGCCCACCTGGTCGAGCGCTGCTGCCAAATCATCGTCATCGAAATCCGCCAATCCGAAATCTTCTGCCTGCACCTCGCCGGCTTCCGGGGTCAGGCAATGGTCCATCAGCGTCCGGAGTGCCGCGACGAAGTCGGACGCCACCCTTTCGACGGAAGCTCGCCGCAAGACGCCGGAGGAGAAGGTCCACTCCACCTCGAGCCGGTCGCCGAGGATCTGGGCATCAATTTGCAGGAGATGCTCACGCTGCCGATCCGGGCTCACCGCCAGACCGAGATTCTCCGTTGAGGGCTCCAGGAGCCGTCCTTCCGGCAGGGCTTGATCGAGCTGACCAAGGAAGTTGAAGCTGATCTCGGCGGCTTCGGCGAAAGGGGTGCTCCCCTTTCTCTTAGTCATGTGTGCCCAGAGACCGTAACCGAGACCCTTGTTTGGAATTTGCCTCACCTGGCGCTTCACCGCTCTCAGAACCGCACCAGGATCCTCCAGCGGCCCCGGTTCCAAGAGCACCGGATAGGAAGCGGTAAACCAGCCCACGGTGCGAGAAAGATCCACCTCGCCGGCAAACTCTTCCTCTCGCCCATGGCCCTCCAGGGTCAGGCGTACCGCATCGCCACCGGTCCACTGCACCAGGGCTACCGAGGCCGCCGCCAACAGGACTTCTTGGAGCTCGGTGCGATACGCGTCGGGCACCTCCTGCAGCAGGCTGCGGGTTTCCTCCTCGCCGAGCTCGACCTTCACCACGCCGGTGGCGGCCACCGAACGGTCGCCCTGCGGATCGTCCAGCGGCAGCGAAGGCGTTGAACGAGAGAGAATCTCCGTCCACAACTCCTCCTCCGATTCGGCGCCATCTCCGGAGGCGAGCTCCGCCAGCCTCCGAGCCCAGGCCTGGAAGGAGGTCGTCTTGAGCCCCAAGTCCACCGTTCCACCCGCCGCCAGCTGACGGTAGGCGGTGTCCAGATCCTCCAGCACCAAGCGCCACGACACACCGTCCATCACCCAGTGATGGGGGGCCAGGAAAAGGCGATCACCGGCCTCGCCGAGACGGTAGTAGGCAGCCTGGAGCACCGGCCCGCGATCCAGCCGCAGCCCAGCCATCAGGGCTCCCGTGAGGCGCTCCAGCTCCGGCCCCTGGTCCTGCGCCGGCAAAGACGATAGATCGACGTTCTGCAGACCGGCGACTAGCTCCTCGGATTCGCATCGCTGCGCCCAGTGGCCGTCCGCGTCCCGCTCGAGGCGCAGGCGAAAGGCGTCGTGGTGCTGCTGAATGGCCACCAGAGCCCGCTCCAGGACCTCCGGATCCAGCGCTTCGGTGACGGTCAGCAGAAGGGGCAGGGCAAAGTGATCACGGTGCTCCGGATCGTGTTCCAGGAATGCGTGCTGAATCGGCGTCAGGGGAACCGGCCCCACCACCGGCCCCTGCTCCGCCTGCACGCTGGGCGCCGCCGCGGCCTGCGCGAGCTCGGCCACCGTCGGATGCTCGAAGAGCTGGCGCGGGGTCAGGTGCACGCCCGCCGCCCGCGCCTTGGACACCAGCTGAATGCTCAGAATCGAATCGCCGCCGAGGTGGAAGAAATTGTCGTCGACCCCGACCTCGGGACGGCGCAGAACCTGTTGAAAGATCTCTACCAAGATCTCTTCCCGCCGGTCTCGGGGTGCCTGATATCGCGCCGTCACCTCCGATCGGTCCAGGTCCGGAGCCGGCAGCCGAGCGCGATCGAGCTTGCCGGTGGGCGATAGGGGCAGCGATTCCAGAGGCACGAAATAGGCCGGGATCATGTGCTCCGGTAGCTCCTGCGCCAACATCTCCCGCAGCTGCTCCGCCGACGGCACCTCGGGACCTTCCTCGGCAGTCCAATAAGCCACCAGGCGGATCTCACCGAGATCGTCCTCCCGGGGGATGACCACCGCCTCGCGCACCGCCGACAGCCCGGTCAGCACCGCCTCGATCTCCCCGGGCTCGACCCGGAATCCGCGGACCTTGATCTGCTGGTCGGCGCGGCCGATGAACTCCAGCACCCCTTGCGGGCTCCAACGCACCAGGTCACCGGTGCGGTAGTAGCGCTCCCCGCGGTGCAAGACGAATTTCTCCGCCGTCAGCTGCGGCCGGCCGTGATAGCCGCGACTGACCCCCGGTCCGCAAACCCAAAGCTCACCGGCCACCTCCACCGGCACCGGCGATCCCAGGGCACCGGTCACCCGCAACCCGACCCCCGGCAGAGGTCGGCCCACCCACGCCTCCCCACCGGTGAAATGCTGCGGCACCTCGTAGGCAGCGCAGATGATGGTGGCTTCCGTGGGACCGTAGAGGACGAAGATACGTGCCGCCGGGAAGACCCGCTGGAGATCCCGCAGCAACTCCGGCGGCACCCGATCGCCTCCCAGCATGATCGTGCGCAGATCCGGGAAATTCTCGTCCGAGGCTTCGGCGAGATCGACCAGCTGCCGCATCAGGCTGGGGACCGCGTGCACCCGAGTGGCTCGCCGCAACGAGTGCTCGAGACGCTCCGGATCGAGCACTTGATCGCGGGTTTGCAGCAACACCTGGCCACCGGTGACCAAGGGACCGAAGCATTCCAGCAACGAGATGTCGAAGGCGAAGGAAGCGAGATAGAGCATGACTTCGCCTGGGCCAAAATCCAGACTCTGTTGGGCGGCACCGAGGGTATGGACGAGATTGCCGTGCTCGACCTCCACCGCCTTGGGCCGGCCGGTGGTGCCGGAGGTATAGATCCGATACGCCACATCGCCGGTCTCGGGGATGGCCTTGCGAGCACCATCAGCCTGCGAAGCGTCGTCGGGAAGACTCGCCCAGGCTCCCCCACCGGCGTCCAGATCCACCATCCGGCAGCCTTCCCCAGGCTGGACCGGCGCCGTGCCGAGGGTCAACAGCACCGCGGGACGGCTATCCTCCACGAGGTAGCTCAAGCGCTCTTCCGGATACTCCGGATCCAGCGGCACGAAGACTCCTCCCGCCTTCCACACCGCCAGCGTGGCCACCACCATTTCCAGCGACCGGGCCAGGCAGATCCCCACCACCGAGCCGGCTTCCACTCCGATCGAACCCAGATAGCGCGCCAGCTGGTTCGCCCGGGAATCGAGCTCCTCATAGGTCAGGGTTCGCCCTGCCATCTCCAGGGCCGGACTTTGTGGTCTCGAGGCCACTTGCCGCTCGAAAAGCTCCACCACCGTCGCAGGACCTTCGAGCTCCTGCCGCCGGGGTCCCTGCCCCCACTCCACCAGCACCTGCTGCGCCTCGGCGGGGCTCAGGGGTGTCAGCTCCCCGAGCCGCGCCCAGGGGTCGTTCACCATGGACGAGAGCAGCCGGTGGACCCGGGACAGCAATCCTCGAGCAGCGTCGCTGGACATGCGGTTGCGGTCGAAGGCCAGATCGAGGCGCAGCCGCGCCAGCGGATGGGCTACCAGAGTCAGGCCGTAGTGCGGACGTTCCTCGGTGCGATAACCGTGGACCTCCAAACCCTCAGCGGTCTGCAGCGCTTCCTCTACTGGATAATTCTGGAATACCAAGAAGCTGTCGAAGAGCGAATCCCCCGCGGGCAGATCGCTCCAACGCTGAATATCCGCCAGGGCCGTGTGCTGGAATTGTCGTAGCTCCAGGTTCCGCTGCTGGAGCCCCCGGAGCCACTCCAGCAGAGCCTCCTCCGGCTCCATTCGTACCCGGATCGGCAAGGTATTGATGAACAGTCCGACCATCCCCTCGACCCCCGACAGATCCGCCGGCCGGCCGGAGACAGTGGCTCCGAAAATGACGTCCCGCTGGCGGCTGTAGAGGGCCAGCAACAAGGCCCACGATCCCTGGATCAGCGTGTTCAGGGTCACCTGGGCCCGGCGGGTCAGCTCGTTCAGTCGACGAGTGAAATCCTCTCCGAGATGGAGCTGGACCTCGCCATGGGCCGGAGCCTCCCCGCTGTTCTTGACGGCGGCCTGGAGAGGCAACGGCGTCGCCGACTCCACTCCCGCCAAGATCCGGGTCCAAAAGGCCTCGGCGGCCTTCTCGTCCTGGCTCTCGAGCCAGGCGATGTAGTCACGATAGGCCGGGACCGGTGGCAACTCGGCATAGGTCTCTTGAGCGGCAGCGGCATAGGAGGCGAAGAGATCCCGGAACAGGATCGGCAAGCTCCAACCGTCGAAGATGCTCTGATGGAAGCTCCACACCAGCTGCCAGGACCGGTCGTCCAGCCGCGCCAGCAGCAACCGCAGCAGCGGCGGTCGTCCGAGATCGAAGCCCCGTTCCCGATCCGCCTTGAGCTCCTCCTGCAGACGCCGAGAGGCCTCGCCGGCATCCTCTCCCCGCCCATCCTCCACCCGCCAGTCCTCCACGCGCACGGGCAACTCTGCCCGCACCCCGACCCACTGCACGGGCTGACGCAAATCGTCCCAAGCAAAGGCCGTGCGCAACACCGGGTGCCGTTCCACCACCCGGCGCCAGGCACCGAGGAAGAGCTCCAGATCGAGATCGCCCCGCAGCTCGCAGACCACCTGAGCCATGTACAGCCCGGCCTGGGGAGCGTAGAGAGCGTGGAAGAGCATGCCCTGCTGGAGGGGAGACAGCGGGTACAGATCCGCCACCGACTCCCCTATCGGCGCCCCCGCCGGCTCTTCCCCCGGCCCACCGGGTTGAGGACCTCCCGGGAGCGCCGATTCGGCGTCGGCGAGGATCCGCCGTAGAGTCGTCAAACTCAGTTCCGACCCCAGGGCACGGTGTGCCAAGGGGAAGTCGGAGGGTGTGCGCAGGCCGGCGCCGGGCTGAGCGCAATGCTCCGCCAGAGCCGCCAGAGCATCGATGGTGGCCTGGGCCACGGCCTCCACCGTCTGCCGCCGGTGGACCTCCGGGCTGAAGGTCCAGGCTACCTCCAGCTCGCCTTGGCGAAGACCGGCGTTGACCGCCAGCAAATGCGTGCGCGGAGCTTCGGGATCGATGGGAGGGCCGGGGTCCGCGCTGTCCAGTCGCACCGGCAGACCTTCGTCGCCACCGACGTCGTCCACTCGGCCGACGTAGTTGAAGAGAATCTCCGCCTCCGGCTGGGCGGCGAGGCGGCGGCCGGTCTCCGCGTCCGGAGACAAGTAGCGCAGCACACCGTAGCCCACGCCGTCTCCCGGCACCGCTCGCAGCTGCTCTTTCACCGCCACCAGTTCCGCTCCGGGCTCCCCATCCAGCCCCGGGGGCGGGCTCAGATCGAGGACCAGCGGATAGAGAGCGGTGAACCAGCCGACGGTGCGGGACAGATCCACGTCGTCGAAAAGCTGCTCTCGGCGACCGTGGCCTTCGAGCTCCAGGCGAACGCGATCGCTGCCGGTCCAATCCGCCACCGCGTGCCCGAGGGCCGCCAGCAGCGCATCCTGAACTCCGGCCCGGTAGGCCTTGGGAAGCCCCGCCACCAGGGCCTCGCTGGCCGGCGCCGGAAGCCTGGTAGTGAAGGTCACCGCCGTGCCTTCGGCGGTCGTACCTTCCGGGTCATCCACGGGCAAAGACAGGGCTTCCCCCCGCTCCTCCGCCAGCCAATAGGCCGCTTCCTCGAGAGCTCGGCCGGAGGCGGCCCAATCCTCCAGGCGCCGCGCCCAGTGCAGGAAGGAGGTGGTCTTGGGAGGAAGGGTCGGCTCCCGGCCCGCCGCCACCGCTTCGTAGGCCTGCATCAGATCCTCTACCAGCACCCGCCAGGAGACCGCGTCCACCACCAGGTGATGCACCGCCAGAATCAGCTTCTGGGAACCTTCGTCGCCGGGATCCAACAGCAGCACCCGCAGCAAGCGTCCGTTCTCGAGGCCCAGCCCCTGTTGGAGCTCTGTGCCAAACCGCCGAAGCGAGTCCTGGGTAGCCGGTTCGCCAGAGGTCACCACGGTGAGATCGACGGCCTGCGCGTCCGGTGCCGGGAGCTCCTGGATCCAGGTCGCCGCAGCGGCATCCGGATCGCGCCGGAAGCGCGCCCGCAGCTGGTCGTGGTGGCGCAGAAGATGACTCAGCGCACGCTCCAACTCCACCAGCTCCCACCGCTCTTCGAGCTCGAGCACCAAAGGCAAATTGAAATGCTCCGGCCGGCGGCGTTCCTGCTCCAGGAACCAACGCTGCACGGGCGTCAGCGGCACCCGACCGGTCACCGGCCCCTGCTCCGCCACCGACACCGGCGTGCCCTCGGCGGCGGTCGCGAGACCGGCGACGGTGGGATGCTCGAAGAGCTGGCGGGCGGTGATGCCGATGCCCGCCCGATTGGCCCGGGCGGTGATCTGGATGCTCAGGATGGAGTCGCCGCCGAGCTCGAAGAAGTTGTCCTCCACCCCCACTCGAGGCAGGCCCAGGACCTGCCCCCAGATCTCCGCCAGCAGTGCCTCGGTCTCGTTGCGCGGTGCCGCATAGGAGCGCTGCGCCGCCGCCGGATCCTCGTCCGGAGCCGGCAGCGCCTTGCGGTCCACCTTGCCGTTGGGGTTGAGGGGCAGCTCGTCCAGCTGAACGAAGCGGGAGGGCACCATATAGTCCGGCAGCTGACTCTCCAGGGCCCGGCGTAAGGCGCCGAAATCCGGAGCTTCCGCCTCCGGCACCACGTAGGCCACCAAGCGAAGGCCTCCGCCTCCCTGGCCCGGGCCGGCGTGGGCCACCACCACCGCCCGGCGCACCTCCGGCCGGCTCTCCAGCACCGCCTCCACCTCCCCTGGCTCGACCCGAAAACCGCGGATTTTGAGCTGGTAGTCCAGCCGGCCGAGGAATTCCAGGGCGCCGTCGGAACGATGGCGGGCGCGATCGCCGGTGCGGTAGAGACGGCGGCCGGGGCGTCGCGCCCAGGGATCGGGGACGAAGCGGACGGCGGTGAGCTCCGGCCGCCGCCGATAGCCCCGGCCAACGCCCTCGCCGCCGATGTAGAGCTGTCCCACCACCCCCGCCGGCACCGGCTGCAGACGGCGGTCCAGAACGTAGAGCCGGGTGTTGGCCAGGGGCCGGCCGATGGGCAGCTGGTTACGGCCCACGGGCTGGTGCAGGGGCAGCTCGTGGACGGAGGAGGTGATGGTGGTCTCGGTGAGGCCGAAGACGTAGACCAGCCGCACCCCGAAGCCACGCCAGATCTCCAGCATCCGGCGACGGGGGCGCTCGCAGCCCAGCAGCAACAGGCGTAGCGCCGCCGGCGGCGCCGAGCCCCGGGCGTCCAGATCCTGAACCCACTCCTGCCAGAAAGCCGCCGGCAGCTCCACGGCGGTGACTCGTTTTTCCTCCAACACCCGCTGGAGCTGCGCCGGCGCCAGCAGCAGATCCTCCCGATGCAGCACCACCGTGCCGCCGGCCAGGAGCACCGGAAAGACTTCCTCGATGAGCACGTTGAACGCCGGCGAGGCGAATTGCAGCATGCGGTCCCGGGGCCCGAAATCGCAGCGCCGGATCATCGACCGGCAATAGTTGAGCAGCGCCCGATGCCCCACCAGAACGCCTTTGGGATGGCCGGTGGAGCCGGAGGTGTAGACCAGGTAGGCGAGATTCTCCGGCCGCGGGAAGGGCTCGGCAGCCGCCCCAGGGTCGGCGAAGGATTCCACCGCCTCAGCGAGCAGAGCAGAGCGCCCCTCCCCCGCCAGCTCCGGCAGCCGGTCGAGGACCCGCTGCTGGGTCACCACCAGCCGCGCACCGGAGTCCTGGAGGGCGAAGCTCAGCCGTCGGGCCGGGTGTTCCGGATCCAGGGGCAAAGCCACGGCGCCGACCTCGAGAATGCCCAAGAGCCCCACCGGCAAATCCAGGGAGCGCTCGACGCACAGCCCCACCACCGTTTCCGGTCCCGCCCCGGCAGCCCACAGCTGCGCCGCCAGGCCGCGGGCCCGGGCCAAGAGCTGAGCGTAGGTGAGCTGCTCCTCGCCGTCGTCGGCGGCCACCGCGTCGGGGCTGGCGGCGGCGCGGCGGGCGAAGAGGGAGCAGACGGTCTCCGCCCCCAGCTCCTGGTGGCGGCCGCGGCTCCACTCCAGCAGCAGCTGGTGCTGCTCCGGGGCGGTGACGGCGTCCCAACCCTCCAGGGTCAGATCGGGCTCCGCCACCAGCGTTTCCAGCAGGCGGCGCAGATGGCGCAGCAGACGGGCGACGGCGGTGGCGGTGAAGCGCTCGCGGCGGTACTCGGCCTTGAGCCGCAGGGCCCGCCCCGGGGATACCACCACCATGAGGGGAAAGCCGGGCTCCTCCAGGATGTCGAAGCTGCGGCAGGCGAGGCTCCCGGAACGCTCCGCCAGAGCCTCGTCCAGGGGATAGCTCTGGAAGCTCAAACAGCTGTCGAAAAGCTGCCCGCCGGCGGGCAGAGAGCTCCACTTCTGAATCTCCGCCAGCGGCGTGAAATCGAAGCCTCGGGCCTCCAGCTGGGCCTCCTGGAGGCGCTGAAGCCATTCCACCACCGGCATCTCGAAGCGCAAATCCGCCCGCACCGGCAGGGTGCTGACGAACATGCCGAGGATGGATTCCACTCCCGGCAACGAAGGGGGGCGGCCGGATCCGATGCTGCCGAAGAGCACCGTGTCCTCGCCGCTGTAGATCGACAGCAGGCGGGCCCAGGCGCCTTCGAAAAGGGTCGCCGGGGTCAGACGGTGGTGGGCGGCGAAGGCGGTGACGGCGGCGCTCAGGGACTCCGACAGCGCCAGATCCTCGACGCCATGGCCGTCGTCACCAGCGGCGGCGCCGAGATCGAGGGGAGAGGGGGTGGGGATGCCCGCCAGGCGCCGCTTCCAGAACGCCTCGGCGGCGTCCAGGTCCTGCTTCTGCAGCCAGGCGATGTAGTCGCGGAACGGCGGGCGCTGGGGCGCCGGCGGCGCTGGCTGCCCCGCCGCCGCGGCCTCGTAGAGCTCCAGGGCCTCCTCCAGCACCAGCGGGTAGGACCATCCGTCCAACAGCAGATGGTGGAGCGTCCAGAAGAGCTGCCAGCGGCGCGGTCCGAGGCGCGCCAGGGTGATGCGCTGCAGCGGCGGTTTGCTGAGATCCAGGCCGCGGGCCCGATCTTCGGCCAGGAACCGCCAGCGGCGGCTCTCCTGCGCCGGCTCGTCCAGGCCGCTCCAATCTTCCAGCTCGAAGGGCACCACCACCCGGCGAGCGACGACCTGCAAAGGCTTGGGAGTTTTCTTCCAAACGAAAGCGCTACGAAGAACCGGATGACGATCCACCACCTTCTGCCAGGCCGCCTCGAATGCGGTGAGATCCAGATCGCCTTCCAGCACTCCCACCACTTGAACGAGGTACGCCCCGGGCTCCAGGATGTCGTGGAACAACATCCCTTGCTGAATGGGCGTCAACGGATATGCATCCGCTACGTTCTGTCTAGCCACCTAGCCGGTTCACCCCCCGTCCGCCGTCAGCTCTCCCCTTCTCACCCGTTGGCGAACTCGCGTCCTAAGGTCCTCAATCACCGAAATCGATCTCGTCGAACGCCTCCGCCAATTCGTCCTCGTCGAGCTCCGTCAGGGCGAAGTCCGACGCGGTGAAGCCCCCGGCCTCGGGGTCGAGGCAGTGGGCGACGAGGGTCGAAAGACCGGATATAAAGCGCCCCGCCAGCTCGCTCACGGTGTCCCGCGGCAGCTGGTCCGGACTGAAGCTCCAACGAGCCTTGAGGCGGCCGCCGGCCACCTGGGCATCGATCTGGAGTGGAAATTCCAACGGCTGGCGGGGACTCCGCGGCGCGCCCGCGGCCTCTCCGGCGGGGCGGAACAAAGCCCCCTCCGGTAGCGCCTGGTCGAGCTGCCCCAAGTAGTTGAAGCTCACTTGAGGCTCCCCCTGCAAATCCTCCGAGGAACCGCTCTCCACCAGCCCTGTCTCTTGTGCGCCATAGCGTAACAGGCCGTAGCCCAATCCGTTACCCGGAATCCGGCGCAATTGTTCCTTCACCGCCTTCAGCGCCTCCCCGGGACCGGACTCCGGACCGGGGTCCACCAGCACCGGGTAGACGGTGG
>JAXHTF010000064.1 GCA_034211275.1 Acidobacteriota bacterium | reverse complement strand
CCGGCGGCAGGACGGTGGCGGCGCCGGCGGCGGAGGAGATGAGGCCGTCGATGCCGCTGGTGCCGCGCTGGCTGAGGATGCGCAGAGGCTTGGGGCTCGGCGGGACCCAGCGGTCCACCTGGCGAATGGGCAGGCTGTTGCCGAGGGAGAGGAGCGCGCCCTCCGGCAGGGCCTCCACCAGGCGGCGGGCGGTGGCGCCCTCGCTGAGGGTCTCCTGCTGAGACAGGATCGCCTCCGCCGCGGACCAGGCCGCTGTCTCGGCTCCCTGGAAGCGCTGCAGCCAGGCTTGGCGCTCGCTTCTCAAGGGCTTCGAGGACTCTTCCGCTTTGGGCGTCAGGGCTGCGGTGAGAGCTCCGCAAGCGGTGGCTACCGGCGCGAAGACCAGCCAGCGGGCGGTGTTGATGGCGTCGTTCCAGCCGTAGGGTGCGAGCACGGCGTGGGGGATTTCAGGGTTCGCGGCGAGATAGCGGCCCCAGGTGCCGGAGACCGGTGGCGCTCCGAGCTGCAGGATCAGATCCGGGGCCGGGCCGGCGAGAACCGCTGGGCTGCCGAAGAGCAGGTCGAAGGCGCCGATGGCGGACTCGGGGAGTCCCGGTGCGAAACGCAGCTGGCTGGCGGCTTCCACGAGGATCGGGAAACCGGTGGCGGCGGCGAGGCGGTAGACGGCCTCCCGCGCCGCGCTCTCCTGTAGGGGGGCCGGGCCGCAGAGAATGAGGCCTCGGCGAGCCTGGCGGCAGGCCTCGGCGAGGGGGGCCAGGTCCTCGGGGAACAGCTCGGCGGAGGCGGCCATGGGCTGCGGGGCCGGCTGCTGGAGGAGCTCGTCGACGGCGACGCGCAGGTCCTCTGCGGCGGGAGAGGCGTCAGCTCCAGCGGGCTCGGGCTCCAGCGGCTTCCTGGCCCGGGCGTTGAGGTGCACCGCCCCGGGCTCGGGGTGACGGCTGCGCCACACCGCCTGCACCGCTTTGCGGCGGAGAGCGCGCAGGGCCATGGGGGCGGCGGAGGGCTCGCCGAGCTCGACGAAGGCTGCCGAGTGGTGCCCCAGGAAGCGGGTCTGGTCGACGGTTTGGGGCGCTGTGCAATCCATCAGCTCAAAGGGGCGGTCGGCGGTGAGGAGGAGCATGGGAGTCTGGCTTTGGCGCGCCTCCAGCACCGCCGGCAGGTAGTGGGCGCCGGCACTGCCGGAGGTACACAGGAGCAGGCTCGGCCGGCCGCTGACCTTGGCCTGGCCGAGGGCGAAGAAGGCGGCGGAGCGCTCGTCCACCACGTCGTGACATTGGAGGCCGGGGTGTGCCGCGGCGGCGGCGACGAAGGGAGTGGAACGGGATCCGGGGCTGATCACCACCTGCCGGACGCCGGCGGCGGCGAAGCTGTCGAGGAGCAGGCGCGCCCACTCCGTCAGCAGATTGGAAGGGCCTTGCGGTGGCGCGGAGGAGGAGTCTGCCGTCATTCGCCGACCCCCAGGGCGGCGAGGAGGGAACGCTGTTTGAGGTCGGTCTCCTGGTATTCGAGATGGGGATCGGAGTCGAGCATGATGCCGGCACCGGCGTAGACCAGGGCGCGGTTCCCCGCCAGCAAGCAGGAGCGCAGGGCGACATCGAATTCGCCGTTGCCGGCGGCGTCGAACCAACCCACGGGCCCCGCATACCAACCCCGCGCCTGCAGCTCGTGCTCGGCGATCCAGCGGGTCGCGGCGGCGGCGGGGACGCCGCCCACGGCGGGGGTGGGGTGCAGGAGCTCCACCAGCTTCAGCACGTGGGTGTCCTCCCGCAGCTCTCCCCGGATGGGGGTGTGGAGGTGGAGGAGGTTGCGCAGCTCGCGAATCTGCGGCTCCCGGCTCCAATCCAGCTGGCGGCACAGAGGCTGCAGGCGCCCGATGATGTGCTCCACCACCAGCTGATGTTCCCCCAGATCCTTCTGGCTCTCCAGCAGCCGCCGACCTTGGCGTCGGCCGTTGCCCTCGCCGCTGCCGATGGAACCGGCCAATGCCTCGGTGGCGATGCGGTGCCCCTGGCGGCGGATCAAGCGCTCGGGGGTGGCGCCGAGGAAGGCGAGCCCCGGGCGCTGGAAAGTGAAGCGGCGACAGTGGGGACCGCATTGGCGCAGCCGCATGAGCAGGGAGAGGGGATCCAGAGGCCTGGAGAAGGTGACTTCGGCACGCCGGGCGGCGACGATCTTGCGGAAGTTGCCGGCGGCGATGGCTTCGCGGATGGCCTCCACCTGGCGGTGCCAGACTTCCTCCGGCATCTGCTCCACGGAGACCGGCGAGGCGCCGGTGGCCCAAGCCGCTAGGGCGGTGGCGGGGTCGTCGCCGCTGGTCTCCAGCACTCCGAGGATGCGGCCCAGCTCGCGCACCAGGTCTGCGGGATTCTCCTCGCACCCGGCGGGTAGATTGAGGCTCAGGCTGGCCTGTTCTCCGTCGCTGCGGTAGAGCCAGCGGGGGAGGTCGAAGAAGCCGTCTCCGAAGGGGCTCCAGGAGCCCTGGTCGGCGCTGCCCACGGCGAAGCTCAGACCGCCCAGAAGGCGGGGAGCGGGAGCGGTGGAGTCGGGGTGGTGGAATTCTTCCAGCCGGGCGAAGAGCTCGTTGGAAGCCCGGCGAAGCTTCTGCAGCCGCTGGGCGCCGCGCAGCCGCAGGTGATGACTGCTGCCCAGGCCGGCCATGGCGGCACCTTGAGCCGGCGCCCACAGGACGCCGGTGGAAGGATCGCCGTCGGCGGCGAGAAGCAGCTCCGGCGGCGCCACCGGGGCGGGCACCGAGAGCACCAGGCCGCGGCTGCCGTCGAGGCGGCCAGCGAGGTGCTCGCGGGCGAAGTCCTGCAGCTCCTCGGTGTCGGGGACCTGGGAGGCCAGGGTCGAGGGGCTGTCGACGGCGAGGGCCGAGGTGCTCATGGATCCGCTCATGGGTTCACTGAGGGGGCTGCTCACGAAGCTTCCTCCGCTGATGCTGCTGGCGTGGGCGCTTGCTGCCGGGGCCGCGCTACGAAGAGATGGCAGACGCCGAAAGTCAGGGGTTGAACGGAGACCACCTCCAGGCCGCAATCACCCATCATCCGGGCGAAGTCCCGGGGTGCCGGGAAGGCGGCGATGGAGCGTTCCAGGTAGCGGTACTCCGGGGCGCTGCTGAGCAGGGAGCCGACCCAGGGCACCAGCTTCTGGATGTGGAAGCGGGCGAAGGGGGCGAGCAGCCCGCCCTGGGGCTCGCTGAGCTCGAGGATCGCCACCCGGCCGCCGGGGCGGGTGACCCGCGCCATCTCCCGCAGCGCCGCCGGTCGGTCCGGCACGTTGCGGATGCCGAAGGCGATGGTGACGCCGTCGAAAGAGTCGTCCTCGTAGGGTAGGGAGCGGGCGTCGCCGGTTTCCAGCTCGACCCGTTCTTCGGCGCCAGCCCGGCGCACCTTCTCACGCCCGACTTCGAGCATGCCCTCGGAGGGATCGCTGCCCAGGACCCGGGCGTCGGGATGGCTGCGGGCGATGAGCAATGCCAGATCTGCGGTGCCGGTGGCCAGGTCCAGGACCCGGGCGTCGGCGGGGAGCTCCAGGGCTCCCACGGTGCGCTTGCGCCAGCGCCGGTCCACTCCCAGGGAGAGGACTCGGTTGAGCCGGTCGTAGCGCTCGGCGATGGCGTCGAACATGGCGCCGGAACCGTCCACCGGTCCTCGGGCGCCCGAGGGGGAACCCCCGGAGGAGCCGTTGCCGGCGGAAGGGGAAGGCCCGGAGCTCGATCCACCGCGGCGACCGCCCGTTTCGGGGGCGGTGCATTCCATCATCGGCGCTCGCCCTCGGCCTGGCCGCTGCGGGCCGCTTCGGTCTCGGCCATGAGGGCCGCCTTGCGGTGGTGCAGGCGCATATGACCGCGCTGGATGCCCTCGCCGGCGAGGGCCTTGAGGGCCGCCAGGTTGGAAGCCAGACCGGCGGTGGCGATGACCTCCGCCAGCTCACCGGCGTCGGTGATCTGCATCAGCTCGAAGACCGTGCGGACGCCGGGATGCACCTGGGTGGAGCCGCCGACGGTGCCCACCGCCATGGGCACCTCCAGGGTGCCCTCCAGGCCGTCCTCGGTGGCGCGCCACACCGCCAGCGGCTTGTAGCTGCCGCCGAGGGCGGCGAAGGCGTGGGCGCCGGCCTCGATGGAGCGCCAATCCTGGCCGGTGGCCAGGGCGACGGCGTCGATGCCGTTCATGATGCCTTTGTTGTGGGTGACGGCGCGGAAGGGGTCGAGCTCGGCGAAGCGGCTGGCGCGGGCGATGCCGGCGGCCAGCTCTTCGCCGCCCACCGCCTGGCCGCTGACCCGGGCGGTGACCTTGACGGTACGCCGCAGGGGCAGGTTGGAGAGGATGCGCAGGCCGATGCGGCCGCCGATGAGCTTTTGTACTCGGGGTGCCACCGCCTCGGCGACGGTGTCCACCAGATTGGCGCCCATGGCGTTGCCGACCTCGACATAGAGGTGCACCACCACGATGCCCTCCTCGGCGTCCAACACCCGCACGTCGAGGTCGCGGCAACCGCCGCCCCGGCGCACCATGTTGGGAATGGCCTGGTTGCCGGCGGCCAGAAGATCGTCCCGAGCCGCCATCACCCGCTGCACGGCGTGCTCCGCTTCGGGCACCTCGTCGAGCTGGATCTGGGTGGTCATCACCGACGGGCTCGCCTCGGCGAAGAAGCCGCCGGAGAGGCGCACCAGCCGGGCGGCGTTGGAGGCCGCGGCGACGATGGAGGGCTCTTCCACCGACATGGGCACCAGGACGTCCCGGCCGTTGATGCGGAAGTTCAGCGCCAGCGCCAGGGGCAAGCCGTGGGTGGCGATGACGTTCTCGCTCATGCGGTCCGCCACCTCCAGATCCAGCCGGCCGCCGGTATCCAGGTATTGCTGGGAGGTCTCCGACAGCAGCCCGGTTTCGGAGATCATTTGCAGCCGGCGGTTGACCGGGTGCTTGTAAAAGCCGGAGATTCGGCTGGTGACGCTCTTCTGTTCAGCCATGGGACATCCTCGGGGCGCTGCGCAGAGCGGGCGCCGGGGGTAGACCTCTGGAATTCCGGCGACGGCCGCCGGCATGGGATGGGCGCCGTCGGTATACGGACGCCGGATGTAGGTACGCCAATGAGTGGGCAATCACGATCTTGCCTTGGTCAGTTGGTTGGGTGATCAGTAGGTTCGGTTGACGGTAGCTTCGGCGACCACGCTCAGGGCACGGGTGGCACGGCCTTCCGGCAGCACCTGCAGGCAATCGGCGGCTTCGGCGGCGCGCCGGGAGGCGAGCTCGCGGCAGCTCTCGGAGGCGCCGGTCTCGCGCAGGGCGGTGAGCACCTGCCGGCAGAGCTCGAGGTCCGGCTCGTCCTCCGGTGACCGCCCGGCGATGTTCTCGAGGAGGGGCCGCAGCTCCGGATCCCGCTCCACCGCCAGGATCAGGGGATAGGTCATCTTGCCCTCCTGCAGGTCGGTGAAGAGGGATTTACCGGTCTCGGTCTCGTCGCCGGTGAGGTCCAGGAGGTCGTCGGTGATCTGGAAGGCAATGCCCAGGTGCCGGCCGAAAGTGTCCAGCGCCAGGCATTGCTTCTCTTCCAGCTCGCCGGCCAGGCCGCCGCTGTACATGGCCCAGCGGAAGAGGGCGGCGGTCTTGCCCTCGGCGACCCGGAAGTAGACTTGGCGCCCGCTGTCGAAGCGGCCGCGGTTTTCCAGCTGCAGGGATTCGGCGAAGATCATCTCTTCGATGGTCGCCAGCAGGCTTTCCAGGCGTCCCGGGATGCCGGTGCGGTGCACTCGCCGCAGGGCCTCCACCAGCAGCCAGTCGCCGGCGAAGATGGAGGCGGCGTTGCCGTATTCGGCCCGAGCGGTGACGGAGCCGCGGCGGCTCATGGCCAGGTCCACCACGTCGTCGTGGAGGAGGGTGGCGTTGTGCACCAGCTCCACCGCCACCGCCAGATCCAGAGCCTGGGGGGTGAAGCCGTTGCCGATGCGCGCAGCGAGGGCGACGCACAGGGGCCGCAGGCGCTTGCCGGCGAGGCCCAGCAGGTGCCGGCCGCTGTCGCCCACCAGGGTGGCGGGACGTTCGATCTGAGCCAGGCTTTGCTCGACGGTCTCCAGATCGGTGTGAACAAAGGCGGCGAGGCTCAGCAGCTGGTCCGCCAGGGCGTCCTGGCCGTGACGGCTGGAAACTTCACCCAGGCGGGTCATGAGCTCCGGAGAGCCTGCAGGTCGGAGAGCACCGGATCGCATGGCGGTCATCCTTCGGGTCCGGTGGCGGCGCGGCCGCCGGTGGCGGTGGAAGAGTTGGAACGAGAGGCGGAGGCATCGTCGGGCACGGCCCGCGGTGCGGGAGCAGGCCCCGAGCCCGCGGCCCCGGAAGCGGCAGCCCCTGATGCTGCAGAACGGGCGGTGGTGGCGGCGCGGCCGGCGCCGGCCAGGACTTTGAAACCAAAGCTGCCGACGCTGCCGCCCTTGAGAAAGGCCTCGGCCATGGTGTCGGCCATGGTGACCAGAGCCTCGATGGCCTTCAGCCGTTCGAGGAAGACCTCCGCTTCCGGTGACGAGTCGGCCTTGAGCTCGGGGATCCAATCCGACAGGTGCTCGCGGATGGGATCCCACTCCCGCTGCTTGCGGATTTGCACCACGTTGCGAGTGACCTTTTCCAGATCCGTCTCGGGACGGTAGAATACCCGTCGCGACCCGGGAGTCTTCTCCGGAAAGATCAATCCCCAGTTGCGCAAATCACGGCAGGCCATGCTCACCGCTCCGCGGCTCAGGTCCAGAGCTTTCATGATCTGTTCCGCATCGCCGCCCTCCGGCTGGGACAACAGCCAGCCGAAAACTCGGGCGGTAGTGGGGGAGACGCCCCAAAACGGACCGAGTGCTCCCCAGAGCTGAACGAAGGCCTCGCGGACCTGGGTCACCGTGCTCACGACCGCGGACTATACACGACGAGTTCTGAACTTTCAATTTTTTTTGAAATTTCCTTCCGGGAATCTTTGCATTGCCTCAGTCCCGACGCCCGGAGCCCCCCGGCAGCGGGCACCTCGAGGACTGCTCCGGAGGTGCCCAAGCGTCGCCAAGGAACCCCGGATCCGGCGCTCGATTCGGCCGGAAAGCCCAGCCGGGCTTCGAGACCAGCTCAGCTCGAGACCGGCTCAGCTCAAGACAGGCCCCTAACGACTTCCATCCGAGATCAACCCGTCCAGAACCTGTGGAGACCCCTTCATGAATTCAACACAACGCCCATCCTCGCTGCCGTGTTTCAATCCCTCGGTGTCTTTCTCTTGGGTCTCGCTGGCTGCGCTGCTCTTGGTGGGCCTGCTGGTCGCTTGCTCGCCGCCGTCGTCGCCGGAGGAAGGCTCCGCCGACGAGGCGTCGGGAACCTCCCTGGACCGCGCGGAGATCGCCTCCCGGGTGGCCGATGCCATGGATCGGGAGGCGGATCCCTGCCAGGACTTTTACCGCTACGCCTGCGGCAGCTGGGTCGACAACACCGAGCTGCCGGCGGATCAGGCTCGCTGGTCACGGCTGGGCTCGGTGCTCCAGGAGCGCAACAAGGAGCTGCTCAAGGAGCTGCTGGAGGCCGAGGGCGATGCGGCGGGGCCCGGGACCAAAGCCCGGCGCTTCTACGGCGCCTGCATGGACGAAGAGGCGGTGGAGACCGCCGGCCTGGCGCCGCTACAGCCTTGGCTGGAGCGCTTCGATCAGGTGCAGAATCCCCAGCAGTTGCTCGAGCTCACCGGTGAGCTCCACCGTCTGCAGGTTCCCGTGCTCTTCGAGGCCGGCGTGATCCCGGATTTCGAGGACCCGACGGTCAATGCCCTGTACTACTCCCAGGGCGGCCTGGGGTTGCCGGAGCGCGGCTATTACCTGCGCGAGGATGAGGCCAGCCGCACGCTGCTGGATCAATACCGCCAGCACGTGGCCCGGATGCTCGACCTGCTCGCGGGGCGGGAAGGCCAGACCCCCGCCGAAGGAGAATCCGAGGCGGACGACGAGATCGAGCCCAGCGCCGAGGCCCTGGCCGCCGCCGAGCAGGTGGTGGCCTTGGAGATCCGCCTGGCGGAGGTTTCTCGTCCGGCGGCGGAGATGCGCAACATCGAGGCCCTCTACAACCCCAAGACCATCGCAGAGCTCCAGGCCATGGCCTCCCAGGTGCCCTGGCAGACTTATTGGGACGCCACCGGCTACCAGCCGCCGCCCAACGTCATCGTGGCGGTGCCGGAGTTCTTCGAAACTCTGAGCACGGTAGTGGCGGATACGGAGCCGGAGGTGCTGCGCTCCTATCTGCGCTGGCACCTGATCCACGACCAGGCGGACTTCCTACCCTCGGCGGTGGTGGATGAAAACTTCCGCTTCTTCGGTCGCACTCTCTCCGGTCAGCAAGAGTTGCCGGTGCGCTGGAAGCGTTGCGTCGAAGCCACCGACCAGGCCCTCGGCGAGGATCTGGGCCAGCTCTACGTCGAGCACTACTTTCCCGGCGATAGCAAGCAGATCGCCGAGGGCATGATCCAGGGCATCGAGGAGGCCTTCGTCGAGAGCCTCCCGCAGCTCGCCTGGATGGATGAGACCACCCGCCAGCGGGCGCAGGAGAAGGCGGCGGCGATCCAGGAGAAGATCGGCTATCCCGACGAGTGGCGGGACTATTCCGCCCTCACCGTCTCCGCCGACGGTTTTCTGGCCAACGCCCAGGCGGCCCGGGTCTTCGAGTACGACCGGGTGCTGAGCAAGGCCGGTGGTCCGGTGGATCGCGGTGAGTGGTTCATGAGCCCGCCGACGGTCAACGCCTACTACAACGCGCTGCTCAACGAGATCGTCTTTCCGGCGGGGATCCTGCAGCCCGACGCCTTCCATCGGGATTTCCCCATGGCGATGAACTTCGGCGGCATCGGCGCGGTGATGGGCCATGAGCTGACCCACGGCTTCGACGACTCGGGGCGCAAATTCGACGCCCAGGGCCGGTTGCGGGAGTGGTGGCAGCCGGAGGTTTCCGAGCGCTTTGACGAGCGCGCCCAATGCGTCCAGGACCTCTACAGCAGCTACGAAGTGGAGCCCGGCTTGAACCTCGACGGCAAGCTCACCCTGGGCGAGAACATCGCCGATCTGGGCGGCGTCAAGGAAGCCCACCGGGCCTATCGGGCGTGGCGGGAAGCCCAGACGGAGGAGCCGGAACCGCTCATCGAAGGGCTCACCGACGAGCAGCTCTTCTTCGTTGCCTACGGCCAGGTGTGGTGCGCCGTGGCGTCGCCGGAGTATCTGCGCCTCCAGGCCCGCACCGACCCCCACTCGACGCCGCGCTACCGCGTGGTGGGGCCGGTCTCCAACCTGCCGGCCTTCGGCGAGGCCTTCGACTGTCCCGTGGGCTCGCCCATGCGGCCGGAGAAGGTCTGCGAGGTCTGGTGAACCCCCTTTCTAATCACCCCAAGGACGAGGAAACTCCATGACCGATACACGCTATGACGCCCTGGCCCAGGTGCTGGTGCACCACTCCTGCGGCCTGCAGCCGGGGGAGAAGGCTCTCATCGACGCCAACGACATCCCGGCGCCCTTCGTCAACACCCTGATCCGTACCGTCGCCGAGGCCGGTGGCCATCCGGTGGTGCAGCTCAAGTCGACCCGCATTCAGCGTCAGCTCCTGCACCACGCCACTCCCGAGCAATTGGAGGTGATGGCCGCCACCGAGCTCGCCACCATGTCGCGGGTGGACGCCTACATCGGCGTGCGGGGCAACGACAACGTCTCCGACCTCAGCGACGTGCCGACGGAACGCATGAAGCTCTACGAAGAGAAGGTCTTCAAGCCCGTGCACATGGAGGTGCGGGTGCCCAAGACCCGCTGGGTGGTGTTGCGCTGGCCGTCGCCCTCCATGGCCCAGCTGGCGGAGATGCCCACCGACGCCTTCGAGGACTTCTTCTTCCGCGTCTGCACCATGGACTACGGCCGCATGGCGGAGGCCATGGAGCCCCTGCGGGAGCTCATGGACCGCACCGACCGGGTGCGGCTGGTGGCGCCGGGGACCGATCTGCGCTTCAGCATCCAGGATATTCCCACCATCTGTTGCAGCGGTCAGCGCAACATCCCCGATGGCGAGGTGTTCACCGCGCCGGTGCGGGACAGCGTCGAGGGCACCATCCAATACAACACCACCACCATCTACCGCGGCGTCACCCATGACGACGTGCGGCTGGACTTCCGCGACGGCAAGGTGGTGGACGCTCACAGCTCCCAGCCGGAGCACCTGGAGAGCATCCTCGACTCCGACGAGGGGGCTCGCTACGTCGGCGAATTCGCCATCGGCGTCAACCCTCACATCACCCAGCCGATGAAGGACATCCTCTTCGACGAGAAGATCGGTGGCAGCATCCACTTCACCCCTGGCGCCGCCTACGAGGAGGCCTTCAATGGCAACCGCAGCCAGATCCACTGGGACATGGTCCTGCGCATGGATCCGGATCAGGGCGGCGGTGAGATCTGGTTCGACGACCAGCTGGTGCGCAAGGACGGCCTCTTCGTGCCCGACGCGCTGCAGCCGTTGAACCCTGAGAATCTGATCTGATCTCTCCGTTCAGGGAGCTGAACCGTTCGGTCTTGGAGCCCGGCGGTTGCGGTACTGTACGCAGTAGAGACACTGTTACTGCAGACTTCGCGCCGTCCGTCGCCGAGTTTCGGGGCTTCGCCGGCCGCGATACCGATCCGTTCGCCTGCCCTCGGGGGCGAACGCCCAACCAGGGAGACTCATCATGAACGCTTCACTCTTGGAAATGCTGGGCCGGCAGCTCAGCGGTCAGCAGGTCCAGCAACTCGGCCAGGCCATCGGCGCCGACCCGGACACCACCTCCAAAGCGATCTCCGCCGCGCTGCCCATGCTCATGGGAGCCCTGGCCAAAAACGCTTCCCAGCCTGACGGCGCAGCGTCCCTGGCCGGCGCCCTGGAGCGGGACCACGACGGCAGCCTGCTGGACAACCTCGGCGGCTTCCTCGGTCAGGCCTCCACCGGTCCCGGCAACGACATCCTGCGCCACGTGCTGGGCAGCCAGCGGCCGGTGGCGGAGGAAGGGGTGAGCCAGGCCAGCGGGCTCGACATGAGCTCCGTGGCCAAGCTCCTGCCGTTGCTGGCCCCCATCGTCCTGGCGGCCTTGGGGAAGACCCAGCGCCAGCAAGGGCTGGACATCGGCTCGCTGGCCCAGCTCTTGCAGCAGGAAAAGCAGGTAGCCCGACGGGCTGCTCCCAGCGGAGCCGGCGGTCTGCTGTCCCAGTTCCTCGACAGTGACGGCGACGGCGAGATCGGCGACGACGTGGCCCGCATGGGCGCCGACCTGCTGGGCAAGTGGCTTAAGGGCCGCTGAGCATCCTGCGATCCCGCCGGCGGGACATTCGGGTGGCTCGGCAGCTCCAGGTTTGAACTGTCGATTTGACCAAGACGACCGGCGGATTCGATAGGATTTACAAAAGCAGATGTTTCGAGGGCCCCCCAAGGGTCCCATTTACACACCGAATACGAAGGAGGACCCCCATGGGCCTAATCGATTTTGTCAAGAGTGCCGGAGAGAAGATCTTCGGAGGGGATGATGAACCGAAGGTGGAGAAGGGCACCGCCAACGATCCGGAAGCGGTCGCCAAGGCGCAGGCCCTCTTCGACCGCACCCGCGCGGCCCGCATCGCCGAGGTGATCCAGAAGGCCGGCTTCGAGGTACAGGAGCTGGCGGTGAAGGTGAAGGACGGCGTCGTTACCCTTCAGGGCAAGGTGCCGAGCCAGGAGGAGCGGGAGAAGGTCGTCCTGGTGGCGGGCAACAACCGCGGCATCAGCCGGGTCGACGACCAGCTGGAAGTCGAGGCTCCGGAGCCCGAGGCCACCTTCTACACCGTGCAGTCCGGCGACACTCTGTCCAAGATCGCCAAGGAGCAGTACGGCAACGCCATGAAGTACCCGGTGATCTTCGAGGCCAACCGCCCCATGCTCAGCGATCCGGACAAGATCTACCCCGGCCAGGTGCTGCGCATCCCGCCCCTGGAGAACTGATCTCCTTCTTTCAGTCCTGAACCCTTCGACGCCCCGGTTTCCGCCGGGGCGTCGGTGGTTTTGGGGATGGCATTTCTGGGGATGGCATTTCGGCATCGCGGGCTGTCGAGGGGGATTTCCCCAGGGCCTCGTCACCGGGAGCGCAGCTGCGGGAACTAGGCTTTAGGAATAGTCCGTCTCATCCCAGCGCTCCGGCCGGATAGGAGGTCACCATGCCGACGATGCCCGATCCAGTGCAGCACAACCAGCGGCGCAAGCTGCTCAAATTCTTCGAACCCTCGCTGAAGCAGCATCCCGAGTGGCCGGTGATCGTGAGCGAAGGCGATTCCTGGTTCTCCTTCCCGATCCACGCCAACCTCATCGACCACTTGGATGAGATGGCCCAGCGGCGGATCAACCTACTGCGCCTGGAGAGCAGCGGGGACAAGGCGCTGCAAATCATCGGCGGCAAGCAGAAGGCCAAGTTGGCGAAATATCTGAAGCGCTATCCGGTGCAGGCGCTGCTCTTCAGCGGCGGCGGCAACGACGTCGTAGGGCGGGATCTCTTGCCGCTGTTGAATCAGCGGGAAACGGGAATGACTTGGCGCCAGTGCATCAACGAGGAAACCACCCAAGCTCGGTTCAGCGCCATCCGCAGCACCTATCTCGATCTCGTCCATCTGCGAAACGAGAACAAATCGCAGTGCCGCCTCTACATCCACAGCTACGACTGGGCCATCCCCTCGGGCCGCACCGCCGGAACCTTCTGGGGCCTGCGGGTAGGACCGTGGATGAAGCCCTATCTCGAGCAAAAGGGGATCGAGGAGCCTACGGACCAGGGCCACATCATCCGCTTCCTCCTCGCCACCTTCCACGAGATGCTCGAGGAGATCGCCGAGAAACCCGGCGTCGTCCTCGTCCCCACCCATGGAACCCTCGAAGAATCCGACTGGAACGACGAGCTCCACCCGACCCGTCGAGGCTTCGAGAAGCTCGCGGAGAAGTTCCGGGCGGAGCTACGCAAGCAGTTCCCGGGGACGTTTTGAATCGGTTGATAGCTTGCTGAGGCTCAATCCGTCGTTTCAGTAGCGGCTTTCGTCGGGTCCGGGGCGAAGGGTTTGGGGAAAAGGAAGGTCAGGTCACGCGCCCCGAATCAGCTCCAACAACCCCCGGGTTCCCCCTTCCAGCGCCTCCAGCCCGTATTTGGACCCGAAATAGAGCGCTGCGATGGCGATGGCGCCGGCTAGGGGGGCGAGGAGGATGCCGGCGAGTTGGAGCAGACCGTCTTCTTCCAGCATGCCGCAGGCGATGAGGAAGATGACGAAGCTGGGGGCGGTGTTGGTGAGGGGGATGGGCAGGCACATGAAGGCCGCCATGAGCACGATGATCACCCCTAGCACCGAGTGGATGGCGCGGCTGCGGGCGAGGCGGGGGAGCCGGGGGCGGATCAGGAATTCCGCCACCCGCAGGGGCATGGAGGCGCCGGCGACGGTGCCGGCGAGGAAGCTGTAGCGGATCATCCGGCGGCGGAACCGCTGGGGCAGGGTAGGCTGGCGGCGGCCGACGATCATCTGGGCGCCAAGGCCGATCATCATCAGGCCGAAGGGAGTCGCGTAGCCCGGGGCTGGCACCGGCAAGGCGGCGGGGAGGGCCAGCAGCGCCAGCAGCAGGCCGAAGCCGCGCTCTCCGATGCGGTCGACGACCTCTCCCAAGGTGGTGTCTCGGGAGTCGAGGGTCTCCAGCAGCTGGTCCAGCTCCTCGGACAACTGCCGGTGGCCGGTGCCGTCGGGGAGCTCGACAGCGCCGGGGGGCAAGTCCGGGCTGCCAGCCCCTTCCGGGGTAGGAGTCTGTTCCACGTCGGGGGAAGAATCGGGGGTGGAATGAGTCATGGAGACAAATCCTCGCCGCTGGGCGGCCATCTCGGAGGGAAGAGAAACCGTGGAGTGAAGCGCCAAGAGCCCAGGGGCGCTGAAGCCGGGGCGTGGCGGAAGGTCCTCGTAGCGGCGGCCTGACCCTCGAAGCTGGGAGGGCGTCAGCTGCCGGGCCGTCCGCGCAGGGAGTTGCCGTCGGTACCCGGCCTCAATTCTGGGACAGATTCTCCTGCAGGGACTGCTCGGTAATGGCTCCGTGGGACGCGTCCCATACCGCTTCTTGGTTGCGCACCAGGATCGCCTGGGGCGATTCGTGACGCACCGACAGGCGGTTGGCGGCCTCGTTGGAGACACCTCGGGCCTGTTGCACCGTCACCAGATGGTAGTCCACGTCCGATGCCGGGGAATGATCGAGATAGCTCTGGAAGTGGCGATAGGCGGTGGCGCTGATGGGGCAGGTGAGGCTGTGCTTGAAGATCAGCTGGGCTCGTTGGCGGCTCTGCTCGAGGAGCTCGTCGAGCTCTTCGATGCTGGCCAGCTGGTGCAGCTGGGATGGACTCATGATGGTTCTCCGTTATGGAATCAAGGGCCGGGACCGGCCCCGAGTTGTCAGAATTCCGAGGATACCACCGCGGGCGATCGGCGTCAGCCGGGGCGAGGCTTGCTAGCCGGGGCGAGGCAGGCCGAGCAGGGGCTCTAGCTCCGGGATGCGGGGATTGATGGCGGTCATGGAATTCCACACCCGGCGGGCAGCGTCTTCGTCACCGGCGCGCTCCAGGACCTGGGCGAGGACCAGGCGATTGACCAGGGTGATCTGACCGCTCTCCAGGTTCTCCACTCCGAGCAAGTCTTCGACCGCCTGGAGCTTCTCGAGGGCTCCGTCCAGGTCGCCTTCGTAGGCCAGGCGATAGCCCTGCAGGTGGGACAGGAGGGCCTGATCCTGGCTCTCGCGCATCTCCTTGGTTAGGGATTCAGCGAGCATCTCTCCCATCCCCTGCTCGAGGGCCAGAGCCTGGTCTCGCCGTCCGTCGGCGAGGAGCTGGCGCTGGTGGAGTGCCAGCGGGAGGTACCAATAATGACAGTCGTTGTCGGGATCCGTGGAACCGGCATCGGCTGGTGGTGGTCTGTTCTCCAGGCTGGTTTGCAAGAGCTCGATGAGGCAGTTGCCTCGTTTCAGCAGACCCGGTGGAAAATCGGGAACCTCTCGGAGTCGGCGGACGGTGTCCCGGGCCAGGTCCAGGTCTTGGTCGAGGAGGGAGAGGCGCAGCAGGCTGTTGAAGGCGGGGAGAAAGTCCGGGCGCAGCTCCAGGGCCTTTTGAAGCTCGTCCTCGGCCTCCTGGTAGCGCCCTCGAAGGGCCATCAGCTCGGCCAGGGAGTCGTGGGGGTTGGCCTGATCCGGAGCGACGAATTGGAAGGTGCGGAAGCGATTCTCCGCTTCTTGGAAGTCGCCCCGGCGCATGGCCAGATAGCCGAGCATATTCTGGGCGTTGACCCAGTTGGGCTCGGTCTCCACCAGCCGCTGGTAGAGCTCCTCGGCTTGCTCGAAGTCGCCGGTGAACATGGCGACTCCGCCGCGGATGTGCAAACCGAAGGGATCTTCGGGATGATCCTCGTTGAAGGCTTCCACCAGCCGCCGGGCCTGCGGCCGCTGCCCGTCTTCCATCGCCAGGTTGTATTCCACCAGAAAGCGTTCCCGGTCGGAGAGGGCTTCGAGGTCTGCCTGGCGGGCTGCGTCTACCAGCTCCCGGCGTCGCTCGTTGGCGAAGGGCAGCATGCGCGCCAGCATCAGCCGGGGGACGACCCACTGGGGGTCGGCTTCGACGGCCCGTTCGTAGAGCTCCGCAGCCTCGGAATGGTAGAGCTTGGTGTAGGCCTCCCAGCCCTGTTCGAGGGCGATGCGGGCCTTCTCCGAGTCGGTGGTCCAGGGGTTGGACTCGGCATTCTGCCACCAAGCGATACCGACGGCGGTGAGGCCGATGACGAGGACGGTGGCGAGCAAGGATCTGGACATCACGGGTTCTCCGGGCGGCGGGTCACCGCCAACAGGGTCAGGTCGTCATACGCGGGGCGTCCGGCGGCAAAGCGGTCGAGGGCGGCGAGGACGGACTGCACCGCCTGCTCCGGCGTCCCTGGAGCCTCGGCGAGGACTTGCCGCAGGCGTTCTTCACCGAAGAATTCACCTTCCGGCGACTGGCATTCGATCACCCCGTCGGAGTAGGCCAGGAGCAGCTCTCCGGCCTCCAGGGGTGTTTCCAGCAGCTGGTAGTCGCCGTCCTGGAAGGCCCCCAGGGGGAGGCGGTGGTTTGGGGGCGCCAGCTCGTCCACGGCGCCGTCCCGACGGCGCAGCAACGGCGGCGGTTGTCCCGCCAGGGTGTAGCGCAGCCCGCCGCCGTTGGCCGAGCCCTCCAGATACCCCAGGGCCACGAAGCTGCGCCGGCCGATGCTGTACAGACGGCGGTTGGCGAGGCTCAACAGGCGTTCCGGATCGCGGTGGGTCATGGCCAGGGAGTGGAGCACCTCGTGGGCCGCCATCATCATCAACGCCCCGGGGATGGATTTGCCCGAGACGTCGCCGTAGACCACCGCTCCGGAGGCTTCGCTGGAGCCCGGCAGCTGGGCGAAGAAGTCTCCGCCGACATCCCGGGCAGGGCGGCAGACGGCGGCGATGGCCCAGCCGTCGGTGAGGTGCACGGTCTCCGGAAGCAGCGAGCTCTGGATTCCCGAGGCGATGGCGAGCTCCCGCTCGAGCTCCGCCTGGCGGGTGCGCTCATCCAGCAGACGGGCGTTCTCCAGGGCGATGGCGGCCTGGGCGAGGACGCCGGCGAGGAGCTTGAGCTCCATCTTCTCGTAGGCCAGCTGGCCCCGCTTGCTCGACAGCAGGACCATCCCCACCCGGCGCCGCGGCGAGGCCAGATCGCCCAAGACTTCCACCTCGTCCAGCCGCAGCCGCTGCACCAGCCGCGCTAGCTCCGGCGAGCTCTGAGCCGGTGCCTCCAAATCGCGCAACTCCGTCAGCACCCGCCGCCGCCGCCCCAGGTGTGCCTCCAGCTCCGGCAGCAGGGGCAGGGTCGGGGGTAGGAAAGACGGGCCGGCGGTGCGTTCCAGCTGGCCTTCCTTTACCAGATAGAGGGCGGCGAAGTGCAGGCCGAGGGTCTGAGGCAGGGTGTCCACCAGATTACGCACCACCGACTCCTGATCCATCTCGGCGGTGAGTTTTTCGCCCATCTCCAACATGGTGGTCTGGAGCTGGGTACGCTGGGAGAAGAAGAAGCGATCGATGGGGCCTTGGATGCGGCGCCGCAGGGGCTCGAAGAGAAAGATGATGGCGAGGGCGAAGACCAGCGGGAAGAACGGCGAGGCGGCCAGCTCGGTGCCGGTGAACCAGCTGTTGAAGAAACCGATGCCCAGGGCGTAGAGGCCGGTGACGACGGCGGTGGTGGCGGTGTAGAGCAGGCCCTTGTGCAAGATCACCCGGATGTCCAGCAGCTGGAAGCGGACGATGGCGTAGGCGAAGGTGAGGGGCACCAGACCCAGGGGGATGATGCCCCAGAAGAGAAAGCGCTCGCTGTGCAGTAGCGACGGCACCGCCACCGCCAGCACCAGGAACGGCACCAGCCCGAAGAGGGCGCCGGCGAAGACCAGCGCCGCGCCCCGCCGCTGCCGTGGGTCGTCGAGGCCCTGGGAGCTCACCGCCAGGATCACCAGCCCCAGGAGCATATAGAAGGCCAGCACCCACCAGTTGATGATCGGAGCGCCGCTGATCAGGGGCAGCGACTCGCCGGTGGCGCGGGCGATGCTGTAGCGCACCGCCAGCACTCCCGCCGGCATCAAGTAGATGACCCACAAGAGGGCGTACCAGGCCTTGATCCCGCGCTCCGAAAGCCAGCGTTGGAGCTTTGGTACGGGGCGGGGAAAAATCAGGAAGAAATGCAGGAAGGCCGCCGGCAACAGCAAGAGCGCCGCGGTGCCGGTGCTCAGCACCAAGGTGTCGACGTTGCTGTAGGAGGCAGGCCGCAGCCGGCAAACCAGGAAGATGAGGAAGAGGTTGCAGACCACGAAGAAGACCCGCGCCGCCCGCTGATGGGGCTGGCGCAGGAGCACGAAGAGGCCGACGAAGAGAAAGCTGAAGCCGAGCACCACGGCATAGGCGTAGGACGGCTTGATCACCCGCCGCTCGCCGAGCTCCACCAGGCGTTCTTCCTGATAGCCGGAGGAGGTGAGGATCAAGTAGCTCACCAGATCGCCGCTGTCGAAACGCGACAGCAGCCGGGTGGCGTGGCGGCGATCCTCGATGATGTTGTGGGCGATGCCGACGATGCGGTCCTCCGGCTCGATGCCCGCCCGTTCGGCGCCGGAGCCGGGGGCCACCTCCAGCACCCGGAACTCCCCGGGGGCATCCGGATCCAAGACCACTCCGTCGAAGGGGTGGGGCAGGAGCATGTCGACGATGGAGAGCACCGCGATGGCGAAGAGCACAAAGCTCAAGGCGAGCAGGGCTTTCGCGGTTGTAGGCAGGCGCACGACCATCCCCCGATTGTACTGAGAGCGAGTGAGGAAAGCTCGCGGTCCGCGCCGGGAGGTCTCCGTTCCACCACCGGTGGAAGAGCTGGGACGAAACCAAGCGGGTAACCGACGGTGCGGCGCGTGCGATGACCGGCTTTATCTCCACAGCTTCACAGTACGTTCCCCGAAAGTCAAAGTTCTCGCCGCCCACGGCGTGAGCGTTGTGCAAGGGCTCTATTGACTTTGGCGAGAAAGCGAAAGGAATCCCCTCACGAAATGCTGCAGAACGGGCCGGGGCGGGAGCCACCCGGCCCTGCGCCGATGGCTCCGGAAGCCGGGCGGCCGGGAGTTCAGCCGGCGGGAATGTGCTCCAGGAGCTCCTGGGGATCCACGTGGTCGCCGCCCTCGCGGCTGATCTGCGAGAAGAGCACCTCGTCCTCCGGGGTGAAGATGAAGGCTCCGCCCTGCTGCCAGGGGTCGCCTTGGACGCTGCCCTGGCGATGGCCGGAGGAGAGGGCGCGGGCGGCGTTCTTGATCACTCCCAGCCGGAAGGTCGACCCGAGGTTTCGGCGAAGCCCCGCCGCGGCGTAGGCGGTGAGGTCGGGGTCGGTGAGGAGGGGGAAGGAGAGCTCCCGCTCTTCTTGGAAGCGCGCAGCCTGGGACGGGCTACCGTTGCCCACCACCAGCAGGCGGGCTCCACGGTCTCGGATCTGCGGTTCGACGTCACGCAACTGCGCGACCTGCTCGCGGCAGAACATTCACCCATAGTGGCGGATGAAGACCACCGCCGCCGGCTGCTCGCGCCAGAAGTCTCCCAGCTGCACCGGCTCGCCGGCGGTGTCCAGGACCTCGATGTCGCGCAGGTTGCGGGCCGTGTTCTCACTCGGGCTCATGGGGATTCTCCTCGTCGTTGGATGGGTTGGGTGTCGCTGCTCGCATTTCAGGGCTCGCCGGCGGATTCTTCGGAGGATCGGGGCCGGGGAGCTGCCGTGGGCGCCAGCCCAGCCTGTTCTCGCACCCGGCGCCAGAGTGTCGCTCGCTCTTCCTCGCTCTCTCGCTTGCCCGGCAGCAGATAGGGGGAAACGACCCGGCGGTCGAAGAAGAGCTCGCCGCTATGCTTCCCCGCGGCTTCCGCCGCCGCCAGCCAGACGATGGTATCCGCTCCCTGGCGCGGAGAGCGCAGGCGCTTGCGGGTAAATCTCCAAAAAGCCGGCAGCGCCTCCCGAACTCCCGGGGTATCCGCCCAGCCGGGGTGCATAGCGTTGACGGTGACGCCGTCGTCCGCCAGCCGCCGGGCCCACAGCTCGGTGAGCACCACCTGGGCGCGTTTGGCCTGGGCATAGGCGACCACGCCGTCGAAACGCCGCTTCTGCCAGTCGAGGTCACCCACGTTGAGGCGCTCGGTGTACATGCCGCCGGAGGTGACGGTGACCACCCGGCTACCGCCCCTCGCTCCGTCGCCGTTGTGCTCCGTGGCGGCGCGCAGGTTGGGGAGCAGCAGCTCGGTGAGCAGGGTCGGCCCCACCACGTGGGTCGCCCAGGTGAGCTCCAGCTCGGTATCGTTTTGGGTTTCGACGAGGGTCCGGCGGTGCACCAGGGCCCCGGCGTTGTGCACCAGCACATCCACCGGCGTCGATCCCAGACGCCGGGCGAGGTCGCGGACGGAGCCGAGATCGGAGAGGTCGACGAGCTCCAGGCGGCCGTCGTCACGGCCGGTGGCGGTGTTCAGATCCGCCAGCGCCGCTTCGCCCCGTTCCCGATTGCGGCAGAGCATCCACACCTCGGCGCCCAGCTGACCGAGACTCAGAGCGGCGACTTTGCCCAGGCCGGAGTTGGCGCCGGTGATTAGCACTCGCCGACCGGTGAGGTCGACCTGCAGATCTTCGGCATCGAAGTGGCGGGCGTGGCGCCGGTAGCCGCTGGCGTCGAAGGAGAAGTAGATGGACGCGTCCAGGACGCGGTCGAGAAGGCTCGGGCGGTAGCTCATACGATCATTCCTCGATGGGGGACAGTAGCAGAGGGCGCAGGAGGTTCCGGAGGGTCGTTCAGCGTCTTGGTGCTGCGGGGCAGACTCGATAAGCTGCCGAGAATGGGAAAGATCTTGGTCCTCGGCGCCGGCATCATCGGGCTCTCCACGGCAGTGCGGCTGCAGGAAGAGGGACACTCGGTGGAGATCTTGGCACGCTCGCTGCCGATGGAGACCACCTCCGCCATCGCCGCCGCCATCTGGCTGCCGTATCGCGCGGAGCCGGCGGAGAAGATCGCTCGTTGGTCGGCGCAGACGTATCGGCGCTATGCGGTGGAGGCGAGGGATCCGGCCTCGGGGGTGCAGCTAGTGGAGCTGCGCAAGATCGCTCGCCGGGAGCTGGTGGATCCCTACTGGCTGCGCCCGGAGTATCCGTCCCGCCGCCTCTCCTCGGACGAGCTGCCGCCAGGCTATGAAGACGGCATGGCGGTGCGGGTGCCGTTCATTCCGTCCAATCGCTATCTGCCCTGGTTGCTGGACCGTTTTCGCGCCGCCGGTGGCACGGTGACGGTGGGGGAAGTGGGGAGCCTGGAGGAGCTGCCGCAGGAGCCGGAGGCGGTGGTGTGCTGTGTCGGCCTGGGAGCGCGGGAGCTGGTGGGGGACGACAGTCTCTTTCCCATCCGCGGTCAGCTGGTGCGCTTGCGCTCGCCCTCCTCTCCAGCCCAGGAGATTCCTCCCTACGTCGGGGACGAGACTTCCTTCGAGGACCCGGTGTACATCCTGCCTCGGGGATCGGAATGCATTCTCGGAGGCACGGCGCAGCCGGGAGAGGGCGACCTGGCGCCGGATCCTCAGACTCAGGAAAGAATCCTGGCCCGCTGTTTCGAGATCGCTCCGGAGCTCCGCGGTTGGAAAGTCGACGGAGCCCTGGTAGGCCTGCGCCCTGGCCGCCCGTCGGTGCGTCTGGAACGGGAGGTTCTCCACGGTCGCCCGGTGATTTTCAACTACGGTCACGGGGGGTCGGGATTCACGGTGGCCTGGGGGTGTGCGGACGAGGTCGTAGAGCTCTTGGGCGAGTCCCTACCCGAATAGTAGGAGCTCTTGAACAAGTCCCTACCCGAATAGAAGAACCCCTCCGTCGGGCCAGGGACCGGCGAGCCTGGGGGCGTGGGCCGTCGGGTTCTGCGGTGGGCGAAGACGCCCATCCTCGAATCCCGCAGCCCACTCAGACCGTTGGATGTAGCCGGGCCGTTGGGGATGAAGGGATGGGGAGTGGTATCGCTGACGGGGCGGTCTCCTGCCGGATGACACGATTCCACTCTCGCTGGCTCCATCCCCAGAGCTTCGGTGATCACTGCCGGTGTGGTGAGGGGGCGGGACCCGAGGATGGCCCCCTGGCCACCGCAGGGCCCGACTCCCGAGCACCCCGCACAGAAGGTCCTCTGTTCGACCCCAGCGAGTGCCTACCCGAATAGTTGAAGGCTCCCTCGTGACGAGTGCCTACCCGAATAGTTGAGAGCTTCAAGAGGGAGTGGGGGAGGGGGCTTGATCTTGCAGATAGAGGTCCACGAGCTCCGAGACCTGCCGCAGGATGGTGGCGCGGCGGGATTTGAGCTCTTGGGCCAGGTCCTTGCGGCCGTGGAGGAGCAGGTAGGCGCGGGCCTCGGCGAGGAAGCCGCCGCTGCGCTCACTGAAATGGAGCGCCTGCCAGCCGGTGATGGGAGCCAGGGCCAGTAGCGCCAGGGCTGGCCAGAGCCCGAAGAAATGACCCATGAGACCGGCTTCCAGACCCCAGAAGAGCGGGAACGCGAAGAGGGCGCTGAACAATTTGTAGGTCGACTGCACGTCGGGCTTGTCCGCCATCTTCGCCGCAATCCATCCCGGGATCCGATATGGCAGCCAATTGAGCACCAACCCCACCAGCGCCAACGGCAGCCGCAGCAGGAGCAGGCCCAGGGTGTGGAACAAGTATCGGGCCACCAGATGCCGGGGATAGCTCGCTGCCACCTGGTCGTCCCGCAGCCCACAGGCCGTGAGCAGGTCGTCGTAGTGAGACACCGCCGCTTCCACCCGCGCCACCCGCTGGGGATACTCCCGGGCCAGCCGCCGATAGCCCGCCAAGAACGCCCGCCGCAGCTTCACCCGATCCGAGAGCTGGCCGCGGGTGGGCAGCGACGGCGCCGGCAGAGCCCACAAATCCACCGCCCGCTCCAGCCTCCGCGCCTCCGACCACGAGCCATAGTTCAGGGTGACCTCGCGGATCCCCTTCTCGATACGCGTGGTCAGCTGCTGGACCGCCTCCCGATCCTCGTCGTCCGTACCCTCCTCGAGCTCGATGGCCTCGCCGAAGCGCAGTAGCGCTCGGGAGCGAAATCGCCCCTTGGCATCGAAGGTCATCCCCGCCGGCACGATCGCCACCCCTAGCGGTCCGAAGCGCCGCTCCGCTCCCAGCGCGATGCGGGCCGCGCCGGTCTTCAGGGGCTGGAGCTCTGGTTCGTTGTGGCTGATGCCCTCGGGGAAGAGCGCGATGCTCTCACCCGCCGCCAGCGCCTCGTAGCAGGCGGCGAAGGTCTCGACATTCTTGCTCGCATCCACTCCCGGATCCTGGCGCCGGTACACCGGGATCACCCGCGCCGCCTTGAGGAACGGCAGCAGCGGCTTCATCTTCCACAGCGTGCTCTTGCCCAGGAAGCGGGGCATCCGCGGCAGGCTGCCCACCAGCAGCACCGCGTCGATGAGGGAGTTCACATGGTTCGCCACCACCAACACCGGCCGGTCTCGGGGCAGGTGTTGGTGGCCCTCTACCTCCACCCGGCGGAAAAACACGCCGAGTACCCAACGGGCCAAGGCTCGCAGCAGGCGCTGAACCCAGCGCTCCTCCTCGGGCTGAGGGGCCACCGTTGTCGGGGGGGGCGGGCTCTCAGTCAGAGAGGCCTCCCGGATCGGAGCTCGGCAGATCGTCGCCTTCCGGTATTGCGCCGGACTTCTCGGCGTGCCAGCGGGCCGCCTCGGCGTGGCCGTGCTCCTCGTTGACCCAGGCCATGCCGATGAGCCCGATGACGAAGAACACCGTGGTGGTGAGAATGGCCGTGCGCTGGGAGCCGGTGAGGGAGGAGACGACGCCGAAGAAGATCGGTCCCACCATATAGGCCGCCTTGCCCGCCAAGCCCCAAAAACCGAAGAACTCGCCGCTCTTCTCCCGCGGCGAAAACAGCCCTACCACCGCCCGGGATGCGCTCTGCAACGAGCCGATGCCCAGCCCCGCCATCCCCGCCAGGACCCAGAACTGCCCCTTGGTCTGGCAAAAATATGAGCCCACGCACACGATCACCCAGATCACCAGCGTGATCTGGATCGACCGCCGGCCGCCGATGCGGTCCTGAATCCAGCCGAAGACCAAGGCCCCGGCGGCGGAGGCGACCTGGAGCATCAGGAAGAGGACGATCAGCTCCTGGGTGGTGAAGCGCAGGGTGCGTTCGGCAAAAATACCGGCGAAGGCCACCACGGTGGTCAAGCCCGCCTGATAAAAGAAGAAGATCACCAGGAAACGCCGCAGCTCCGAGAAGTGGGTGATCTCCCGGGCGGTCTCTCCCAGGCGGTGGAAGCCCTCGGCGGCGAAGTCCTTGAGGCTCTTGCTGGAACGCCGTGGGGCCCGTTCCTTGAGAAAAAAGAAGGTGGGCAGCCCGGCGACCAAGAAGAACGCGGCGGTGACCACCCAAGCCATGCGCAGCTCGAAGAGGGCGCCGGTGCCTTCGGCTCCGATCAGGACCTCCCGGGGCAGATCCAGCCCCGCCACCAGCGGCCGTACCAGCAGCAGACAGGCGAGGCCACCGAAATAGCCCAGTCCCCAGCCGAAGGCGGAAATACGGCCGATCTTCTCCGGCGTCGAGATCTCCGGCAGGAAGGCGGCGGCGAAGTTCTCGCCGAAGGAGAAAGCGACGTTGGAGATCACCAGGAGCACCAGCCCCAGGACGATTTGCCCCGGAGTAGCGAAGAAGAGCGCCGCGGTGGCCCCGACGCAGAGCACGTAGGAACCGAAGAGGAACGCCTTCTTCCGTCCGGACCCGTCCGCCAGGGCTCCCACCAGCGGTGAGGAGAGCATGACCAGAAGATTGGTGATGAAGATGCCCAGCCCCCACAGGCCGTCGGCGTTGGGACCCGCCACCACGACCTTGGTGAAATAGACACTGAAAAAGACCGTGATGATGATGGTGGTGTAGCTGGAGTTGGCGAAGTCAAACATCGCCCAGCCAAAGATCTCCCGGCGTGTCACCGGCGGCGGCTTGTCGTGCATGGCGGTCATTCTACGCCAGTCATCTCGACCTTCTCCCAGTGTCCGAGGAGGTCTGACATAGACTCGAGCGAGACCGCACCCCCCGACGAACTCTAGGAGCTGGCCCATGGCGCACCTCAGACCCTCCTCTCGGCACTCTTTCTTCGTCCTCTGCCTCGCCGCCGTCCTGGCTTTGACCGGTGTCGGTTTGAGCAGTGGGACCGCCCTGGCGGCGGATTGGCCGCAGTGGCGCGGACCCCAGCTGGACGGCACCAGCGCCGAGACCGGCCTGCCGCTGCGCTGGAGCACGGAGCAGAACATCGCCTGGAAGCTCGCCGTGCCGGCCCGTAGCGGCGCCACACCGGTGGTGGCGGACGGACGGATCTACCTCAGCGTCAGTAAAGACCCGGAAACCGACAAAGAGTTGGCGCTTTGGGCGGTGGATGCGAAGTCCGGCAAGCTTCTCTGGCAGCGCCCCCTGGGCGGTGGCAACGAGCTCAAATACAAGCAGCACATGTCGTCCCCGTCGCCGGTGACCGACGGCCAGCGGGTGTGGGTGATGACCGGCACCGGCATCGTCAAAGCGTTCAGCCGCGAAGGCCAGGAGCTGTGGTCCCGGGATTTGCAGAAGGAGTACGGGGCTTTCGGGCTGCAGTGGGGCTATGCTTCGTCGCCGCTGCTCTTCGAAGATTCCCTGATCATCCAGGTGCTCCACGGCATGCACACCGACGACCCCTCCTATGTTCTGCGGGTCGATCAGGCCACGGGCAAAACTCGCTGGCGGGTGGAGCGACCCACCGAGGCCGTGCGCGAGTCCCCGGACGCTTACACCACCCCCATGGTGCTGGAGCGGGGCGGCGAGCCGGAGATCGTCATCGCCGGCGGCGACGTGGTCACCGGCCACGATCCCGTCACCGGCCGGGAGCTCTGGCGAGTGGGCGGCGTCAACCCCGACCGCGGCGCCAGCGATCGCCTGGTGGCCTCGCCGTTGGTGGACGGCCACCGCATCTTCGCCTTCGGCAAGCGCGGCCCCATCGTCGCCCTGGAAGCCTCCGGAGAAGGCACCCCCAAGACCCTGTGGATCAGCGAGACCGGCACCGACGTGCCCACCCCGGTGACCGATGGCCGCTATCTCTACGTGGTCAACGACAGTGGCATTGCCCATTGCTTCGACGCCGCCACCGGCAAGATCGTCTGGGGCCCCCAACGCCTCGCCACCGGGACCTACAGCGCCTCCCCAGTCCTCGCCGACGGCCGCATCTACGCCATCAACGAATCCGGCACCACCAGCGTCTTCCGCGCCGCCCCGGAGTTCGAGCTCCTCGCCACCAACTCCCTCGACGGCTACACCCTCAGCTCCCCGGCGATTGCCCAAGGCAGAATCTATCTGCGCACGGATGAGTTCTTGTACGCGGTGGAGGAGCCTCCAGCTTCCAGCGGCTCGCACGAGTGAGATCCCCAGGCCTCCCGTTCCGAATGTCAGGGATCATGAATTTGACATATTTAGCAGTAAATGTATAATTTATCGCGCTGAGACCGTTTCGAACCACCTTGATTGAATGTCTGAGGAGGAGTAAACGATGCGCAATTCTTTGATTCTGACCCTGACGATCGCCCTGAGCGTCTTCTTCATCGCTCCCGTAGCCTCGGCTGCGGATGCAGGTTCCATCGGCGCTGAGGCAATCCAGCCCGAGGCGTCACAGACTCTTCTTACACCGGATTTCTTTGAGCGCACGCTGAGCGCCCAGAGCGACATGTCCACCTCGGCCGAGGCGACGGAGGGGATCCAGCCATCCTTTGGCTGCAGTGGAGTTCTCTGTTGGAACCAGGAGGACTGCGCGCAGGCCTGCTATCCGATCATCGCCGTGAAGTGCGCCAAGGAATATGGCAGCAGTCAGCCGGGCTTCTGCCGCTACCTGTAGGCCAGCCCAAGCCTTGGAGAGACGCCGAGCTTCCGGAGTGCCGGGGCTCGGCGTTTTTGCCTTTCAGGGCTCAGCTCTCGACCCGCTTCCAGAAACTGTACTTCCGGCCGTGGTGCTCGCGGAGTGCTTCGAGGTAGGCGTCATGATCCGGAATGGAGCACCAGTCCTTTACCTGTGGAGCCAACTCACCCAAGGTTCGGAGATATCGGGCACCGTGTCCATAGGCGCGGGTGGTGCCACGCTGCAGGATCGAGTCGAGGAGAGCGCGGTAGAGGAGGGTGGCGGCGAGGTGGTGCTCCTCTGACCTCAGCCGGTCGGCCAGATCGAGCAAGTAGGTGTACTGCCTGCCCTCCAGTTCCTGATAGCGCCGGACGAGAAGCTGCTCGGCCTTCTCACCCTCGTCGATGTGGAGGAGCAAGCTGAGGGCGGATGGCAGGCTCCTCATCGTCTGGGCTCTCACCACGGCTTCGTCTTGGAGTTGCGCTTGGTCGTCGGCGGGCAGTAGGGCCGCCAGCGCTTGAAGAGTGCTCCGCCGCGGATCGATCTTCCAGATCTTGCGCCGGGTGGTGACGCGATCTTCCTCTCTGCCCAAAGCCTCGTAGGCCTCCGCCAGCAACTCCAGCCGCTCCACTTCGTTTCGTTCCCAGGAGCCTTCCAACCAGCGGAGCGCTCCTTCCGGCTGCTCGAGCTTCAGATAGCAGCGCACGATGTCTGCCTTCTGCAACTCGTTGGGCTCCGGGCTGCGGAGCCGAATGGAGTCGGCATAGACCTCCGGATCTCGTAGCGCCCAGGCCAGACTGCCCAAGTGCACAGCCGCCGTGTGCCAGCGCCAGCCCGTCTCATCGGGTTGCGCCTGACGTTCCTCTTCCTCGTACCGCCGCGCCAGCTCCCGGAGCTCGTCTTCCGCCAGCAGGAGATCCGCTTGAGGGAGCAGGTTGTCGAGAAGGCCGTTGGGGTTGTCCTTCATGAGTTTCTGAACCCGGGCGAGCCAATTCCCCTCGACTCCGCTCTCCCGGTAGCGCCGCGCCGCCCGCAACCACAGCCGGCAACCGACCCGGAGGCTGTCGAAGATGGCACCGGCAGAGTCGTCTGCCCGCTCCGTTACGCGGTTGCCGGTCTTGAGGAAGAGCTCCGCCAGCTCCAGCGCCGTCTTCGGATCTCCGCTCTCGACTACAGCCTCCACCTCGCGGGCGACATCGTCGACCTGATGGCTGAAGTCGAAGCTCTCGTGGTACCCCACGAACCGCCGGCTGCGCTTCCAGCTCTGGAGAGTTTTCCGCAACTCTTGGATATGTTCCATCGGTGCAACCCTCGCCGCATAAAGCTCGATCTCCCGGTCGATCCCGGCGTCGCGGCCGTAGAGGTTTTGGAGGAGGTCGAGGAGTTGGTCCTTGGAGAGGGAGGTTAGGTGGATGCGGGTGGTGTCGTCCATGGGGTGGAGGTTATAGGACTGGCTGGAGGTCAAGGTGTTCTTTCCTCCGGCTTGCGAAGCGGGCGACCTCCCTACGGCTGCTCCCTTCTCTCGTTATTCCCGCGCAGGCGGTTACTTGGGAGGCTGCTTCCCAGCCTCTTGGTGAAGCGAAAAGGTGAGGGCCGGTGCGGGAGGCCCCTTTTCACTCCTCCTCCAGGCGTTTGCACATTCGCTCTCGCTCTTTGATTTGTTGGCCCGAGAGCACACTAGGGTTGAGATCGAACTCTTCCCTCAGACGTCCCGACTCAAGAAGCCAGTGAAGCGACCTCGCATAGCCATCTGGCCCCGGGAAAAGGGTCATGCTTGTCAGATTCATCTGTTTCAGATCAGCTCGTCCCTCTTGGTGGATCTCAGGCTTCAAATCGATCTTGACCAGATCGAGCTTCAGCAAGGCTTTAGGATCTGCGTAAGGTGGACAGTCTTCACTTGGGCACGCTTCCCAAGCCCCGAACTCCTCGGCATCGATCTTTAGCCCCTTGAGTATCTGCTTGTGGAACCCGCCAGCAGCTCTTGTAGGGACAAGGAAGAGACCTTGCTGGTAGGCCAGTCGTTGATGAAGACGAGAAGGCTCGTAGGGGTAGACGCCCAGATCAAGCCCATTCTCCCGCTCCTCCTCGATAGCCGAGTAAACTCTCTCCTGGATGGTTGGGACCTTGAGCGAAGGCAAAGATCTGCCTTCGCCTTTTAGCCGGTGTCGCTGATCCTCACTATTGAGCTTTGGAAGATTCACGCACCAAATCGCCGCGGTTGCCTCGGGGACTGGATTTTCCAGGGCGAAGAAAGCGGCGCAATAGAAAGAGCGTGTGAAATCGAGGAGTCGGGTAGGGCCTCCGTAGTGCTGGATCAGACTCATCCAGCCAAACCAGTCGCTGGTTTCAGGGAGAATCTCGGCCGGAAAGAACAGGTGAGCAGACTTCTGGAATTCCAGGATGAGCTTTTTCTCGACTGCCAAGCGATCTTGGTTTCCCGTAGCGAAGCGCTCGATGCTCCTTTCGAGGCTGTGCTGCATCGTCCAGCGGGAATCTCCCACTCCTCGAAAAGCCCATCCAGGAAAATGGCGGCTCAGACGAATCACCTCGCCCCAAGTTTTGGGCTTGTAGACTCTGAAGTTATCTGGCTGGTTAGCAGACGTATTCTCGTTCATGAAGGAGTTTCCTTGGTCTCGAAGGCGAACTGGGCGAGTTGAAGATCAGGCTCTCTGCCAAACGCCCTCAACTTTGCTCGGCAAGCCGACCTGATCCCTAGTCTGGATGAAGAGTTCCAGGCCGGTACTTAGCTTTGCAACAGTACGCCGGCTCTCCATTTGCTGTTACTGGCTCTGAAACTCAAGTTTATCTGGTTGAGAAGTTTCTGAGGGCGGCCTTCCAGGGACAAGATTGCTGCCGCGATACAGTTCAGCTTGAGGGCGCCAGGTGGAAGGAGTGGAAGTGAGCCGTGAAGGGGCATGCAGAGCAAGTCGTACGACGGCCAGAGATCTGCGGCGGTGAACCCTGCATCCGCGGAATCCGGATTCCCATCTCGGTGATCCTCGACAACCTGGTAGAAGGCCTCTCGCCGGCACAGATCGCCGAAGAGTACCCACCGCTGACTCTGCAAGACATCGAGGCGGCTCGTCGTTTTGCCGGGGAGAAGCTCTAGGTCTATGAAAGAGCCCACGGCCAGACGTCCCAAACGAAGAGAAGGGGCAGCAGCCAAGGTCATCCGGCCCGGGGAGATCGCTCCGCGCGAGGACGACTGGCCCGGGACCACGATGGCAGAGCGGATCGAGGCGGTCTGGACTTTGACGCGGCTCTGCTACGGCTGGGGTAGGGACGAAGGGGATGTCCCACGACTTCAGAAATCTGTGGTTCGAATTCACCGCCCCGAGGATTGATCGGGGAGGCTCCAGTTTCGGAGGAGCTTGATGCTTTCCGTTCAGTTTGAGATCTCTAGGCTCAGGCGATCTCGGTCGCTGTAGCAGAGAGTAGCTAGACTCCCGAAACCATGAGACTCGCCCTGGCCCAAACCCACCCCACCCCCGGCGACATCGCCGCCAACCTCGCGGCCCATCTTCGATTCATCCGGAAGGCTGTTTCCCTCCAAGCGGACTTGGTCCTCTTCCCGGAGCTCTCCCTTATCGGCTACGAGCCAGCGTTGGCAGGGAAGCTGGAGATGCCCCTCGACGATCCGCGGCTGGATGCCTTCCAGCAGGTCAGTGACGCCGAGGGGACCATCGTTGGAGTCGGAGCTCCCATCGCGGCAGCTGGCAAGCCCCAGATCGGCCTGATCTTCTTCCGGCCCCACGAGCCTCGGAAGCTCTACGGCAAACATCATCTCCACGCGGACGAGGAGCCGTTCTTCTCGCCCGCTGAGAATTCCTGGGTCACTCTTGGCGAGTCACTCCGCATTGGGCCGGCGATTTGCTACGAGATTTCGGTGCCGGAGCATGCGGAGCGGGCGGTGGTGGCTGGGGCGGAGGTGTATTTGGCGAGCGTGGCGAAGACGGTTCCTGGGGTGGAGGTGGCGGGGGAGAGGTTGGCGGCGGTGGCGAAGCGGTACTCGATGCTCGTGCTCATGGCCAACTGCGTGGGGTGGGCGGATGGGGAACGATGCGGGGGGCGGTCGGCGGTGTGGGACGAGCGGGGGCGGTTGTTGGGGCAGCTCGATGGGGAAGGGGAAGGGCTGTTGCTCTTCGATACGGAGACGCGGGAGGTGATGGTGGTGGGGCTCTGAGCGGGACTTGCTACCCGACGATCTCTCGCCCCGCTGGAGCGGGGCCTGGGCAAGTTGCGCTGGACACGGCGCTGTGGTTCCCACGGTGGACCGTGGGAACCAGGTGTGCGAGTTCTGAGCCGAGCCGGCTGGAAGCCGG
>JAXHTF010000063.1 GCA_034211275.1 Acidobacteriota bacterium | reverse complement strand
AAGAAGCCCACCATCCCTTCGAGCTCCTGAAGACGCCGGTTGGCCACGTCCGTCCCCACCAACAGCCGGATCTCCCCGGTCAGGTGGTGGAGCAGCACCTGGAAGGCGGCCATCAACACCACGAAGAGAGTGGTGTCGGCCTCGCGGGCCAGCTCCTGCAACCCGTCGAGGGGAGCCTGCAGCTCGAAGTGCTCCGTCCTGCCGCGCAGGCTCGCCGCCTCCGGCCGCGGCCGGTCCGCCGGCAGCTCCAGCTCTTGGGGCCATCCCCGAAGCTGTCGGCGCCAGGCGTCGAGCTCCCGCTCCAACCCCTCCCCGGCCAGCCAGGACCGCTGCCAGGCCGCAAAGTCCCCGTAGTCGAAGGGCAGCTGCGGCAAATTCGGCGATCGATTCTCGACCCGCGCCCGGTAGAGCTCCCCCAGCTCCCGCACCAGCACGCCGTTGGACCATCCGTCGCTGACGATGTGATGCAGACAGACCACGGTGACGTGCTCGGTAGCGGAGCGCAGCAACAGCACCGCCCGCAGCAGCGGCCCCCGCTCGAGATCGAAGGGCCGGCGCGCCACGGCCTCGGAAAGCAGCTCCTGGACCGCTTCGGCGCCATCGCCCAGGGCGCTCAGGTCGATCACCGGTAGCGGCCTCGCGGGAACCCCGCCGAGCTCCTGGTGGGGCGTTCCCTGGAGATTGGAGAAGCGGGTGCGCAGCGCGCCGTGGCGATGCACCAGATCCCGCAGCGCCCCTTCCAGCGCTGGCCGCCGGAGCGCTCCCCGGAGCCGGAAGCTGAAGGCCAGGTTGAACGCCGCGGAGCCCGGATTGAGCTGGTCGAGAAACCACAGCCGCTGTTGAGCGAAGGAGAGCGGCGCCGGCCCCGTCTGCTCCCTCGAACCAAAGGGTGGCGGCCCCGGAGGTGGCGACTCGGGGGCTTGCGACCCTGGGGCCGGCGAGCCGACTCCCGCCGCGGCGAGCCGCAGCGCCTGGGCGGCCAGCGTGTTGTGCTCGAAGAGCTCCCGCAGGGGAACCTGCACCCCGAGCTCCGCCGTGATGCGGGCGGAGAGCCGGGTCAGCCCCAGCGAGTGGCCCCCAAGAGCGAAGAAAGAAGTGTCGCGAGGAACCGATTCCAACCCTAGAACCTCGCCCCAAAGAGCCGCCAGCCGGCGCTCCATCTCGCCTTGGGGGAGCTCTTCCCGGCCCACCTCCACCGTCCGCTCCGGCCGCGGCAGCGCGCCCCGGTCGAGCTTGCGGTTGGCGGTCAGGGGCAGGGCGGCGAGCGGCTCGAAGACCGCCGGCACCATGTGCTCCGGCAGGCGGCGGCCCAACGCCGCCCGCAGCTCGCCGAAATCCAAAGCCTCCCCCGCCGGCACCACATAGGCCGCCAGCAGGGGCTCGGCAGCTCTCCCCTCCCCGGCCCCTCCTGCCGCCACCTCCGGAGGCCACAGCGCCACCGCCGCATCGCGCACTCCCGGCTGCGCTTCCAGGGCCGCCTCGATCTCCTCCAGCTCGACTCGGAAACCGCGGATCTTGACCTGCTGGTCCCGCCGTCCGGCGAAGACCACGTTGCCGTCCGCCCGATAGCGCCCCAGATCGCCGGTGCGGTAGACGCGATCCCCGGCCTCTCCGGTGTGCTCGTTGATGACAAAGCGCTCGGCGGTGAGCAGGTCGTCCCCGAAGTAGCCGAGGGCGACATGGGGAGAGCGCACGGAGATCTCGCCCAGCTCTCCGATGCCGGCGAGTCCCTGGCCGCCGGCCGCTTCGACCAGCAGCTGGACGCCTTCCATCCCCCGCCCCAGGGGCAGGACCTCGCTGCCCGGCTCTTCCTTTCCTTCAGAGACTGGCCCCTCAGAGACTGGCCCCTCAGAAACCGGGAAGTAAGCCACCGCCCGCTGGGTCTCCGTCGAACCATAGAGATTGACGCAATGCACCGCCGGCCCCAGCGCGTGCAGCCGCCGTACGTGCTCCCGGGTCAGCGCCTCCCCCACCAGGAAGACGCGCCGCAAAGAAGGCGCCTCGACGCCTTCCGCCCCCTCCGCCAACAGCCGCACCATCGCCGGGGTCAGATGACAGATGGTGACCTCCCGACGGGCCAGCCAGCGGGCCAGGTAGCCGGGCTCGGCAAAGCGCTCCGCCCGTGGAATTTCCAGCACCGCTCCCAATTGCAGGGGCGTGAACACGTCGCGATGCAGCGGATCGTGGGCGATGGACGCCAGCAGGCTGAAGCGATCCTGATCCCCCAGGCCGAAGCGCCGGCTCATCCACGGCGTGAAATGGGTGAGGGAGCCGTGACGCCCCAGCACTCCCTTGGGCAAGCCGGTGCTGCCGGAGGTGAGGCCGACGTAGGCCGGGGAATCGGGGCCCAGATCCGGTTTCGCAGCCTCGCCTCGGGAGAGGGTTGCGAGAAGCTCCGCGCGCCCGGGGGCGAGGTCGATCTGCCCCACGCCGGCCCGCTCCAGGGCCTGGCCGAGCTCCAACGGCACCGCTCCCGCCGCTTCGAGCGCCAGGAGCACCCGGGGCTGAACCCTCTCAGCGGCGGCCACCAGCCGCGACGCCGGGTAGGCCGGGTCGACGATGCTGAAGGCCGCACCGCTGCGCAGCGTGCCTACGATGGCCGCCACCAGGGCGGCGCTGCGGTGGGCGTAGATCAAAACCCGTTCTCCCAGCCCGGCGCCGTGCTCCGCCAGGGTCGCCGCCACGGCCTCCACCACCTGCGCCAGCTCGCCGTAGGTCCAGCTCTCGCCGCCGTCCTCGATCACCGCGGGCCGCCGCGGAGCGTTCCCAGCCCACTCTGCGAACAGCCGGTGCACCGGCCCGCGCCATGTCCGCGGCAGGGGCTCGGTGGGGTCGGGCAGCAGCTGCCGGGCGTGGGCGGTGCGCAGCGACAGGCTCAGCACCGGCGCCTCCGGCCGCTCGGCGGCCTGTTCCAGAACGCCGGAGAGCTGGCGCAGCAGCTCGGCCATGGTCGGTGCCGCGAAGCGCGTCGAGTCGTAGACCAGGTCGAGCTCGAGCTTCTCCGCCACCACCCGCGCGTAGAGGGTCAGATCGAATTTCGGCGGCGGCGACGGGGGCTCCGGCAAGCTCACCGTCAGCCCCGGGAGATCCAGCGTCTGAGCCGGAAAGCTGAGCATATTGACGAACACCTGGAAGATCGGCGTGCGCTCCAGGCTGCGCTCCACCTCGAGCTCCTCCAAGAGCTTCTCGAACGGCAGGTCGCGGTATTCGTAGGCGGCCAAGAAGCGCTCGCGGACCCTTTCCAAGAGCGCCGCGAAGGTCACCCCGGCCTCCAGCTCCACCCGCAGCACCAACGTGTTGAGGAACGGCCCGATGAGATCTTCCAGCGCCTGATGGTCGCGGACGGAAACCGGAGCTCCCAGAACCACGTCGGGCTGCCCGCTCCAGCGCGACAGAACGACCGCCCAGGCGGTGGTGAGCAGCAGGAACGGCGTCACCGCCCGCTCGCGGCATAGGCTGAGCAGCCGGGCGCTGGGCTCGGCTTCCAGACGCAGGCTCTCCAACCCGCCGGCGGGGCGCTCGCTGCCGGCGCGCAGGCGATCCACCGGCAGATCCAGCACCGGCGGGGCCCCGGCGAGCTGACGGCGATAAAAGTCCAGGCCCTGGCGGTGGCGCGCCTCCTGCCGCCGCTGCCACAGCGCAAAATCCGCATACTGCAAAGGCAGCGGCGTGAGCCCCGGCTCGGCTCTCGTTTCGCTGGAGGCCTCGAGGGCAGCCTCCTCCACCACCGCGAGCTCGGCCCGATACCCGGCGCCCACCTCGCGCAACAAGATGCTGCCGGACCAACCGTCGAAGACCGCGTGATGAGCCGCCAGCAACAGGCGATGCCGCCGCGCCCCGGTGCGCACCAGGAGCATCCGGAAGAGGGGGCCGGTGGCGAGATCGAAGCGAGCGTGGACCAGGCGCCGAAGGAGCTGCTCCAAAAGCGCCCCTCGGTCCATCGACGCCAAGGCACCGAGATCGACCCGGGGAAGGCGCACCGGAACCCGTTCCAGGACCAGCTGCTGGGGCACGCCGTCGCGGCTGCTCAGCACGGTGCGGAGAATCTCGTGACGCCGGACCACCCGGGCCAGCGCCGCCTCGAGGGCCGCAGCGTCGAGCTCGCCGTCGAGGTCGAGAGCCAGGGGCATGGCGTAGGCACCGGGCTCCGCCCCCAGGCTCTCCAGGAACCACAGCCGCTGCTGAATCCAGGACGCCGGTGCCGGATTGGGCGCCGGGTTGGACGCCGTGCTGCCGGCCAAGGGCGTTTGCTCCGCCGGCTCCCGCCGCGCCTCGCCGAGCCGTGCCGCGACGCCCCGCACCGTCGGATGCTCGAAGACGGTGCGCACCGGCAGCGTCACCCCGAAGACCTCGCGAATCCGGGCGAGCAGCCGGACGGCCAGCAGGGAATGGCCTCCCAGGGCGAAGAAGTCGTCCTCGGGAGCAATGGGGGAGCGGTCGAGGGCCTGTTCGAAGAGCCCGACGAGGATCTCTTCCTCCGCCGTCCGCGGCCCTTCGCCGGCGCTGCTGCCGGTAGCGAGATCCGGCGCCGGCAGAGCCCCCCGGTCAATCTTGCCGTTGGGGGTGTGGGGCAGCCGTTCCAAAACCACGAAATGAGCGGGCACCAACGCCGGCGGCAGCTGGCTCGCCAGCCGACGGCCCAGATCGCCCGCCTCCACCGAAGCCCGGGAACAGCCGACATAGGCCACCAGCTGGGCTTCCTCGCCGAGACCGGGGCGAGCCAGCACCGCCGCTTCCTCGACCTCCGGCATCCGGCTGAGGGCTGCCTCGATCTCCGTCAGCTCGACGCGGAAACCCCGCAGCTTGACCTGGTGGTCGCGGCGGCCGAGGAAGTGCAGCTCACCGTCCACGCCCCAGCGCGCCAGATCCCCGGTGCGATACAGCCGCCCTCCCGGCCGCGGGGAGAAGGGGTCCGGCACGAAGCTCTCGGCGGTACGGCCGGGCCGGCCGAGGTAACCCCGGGCCAACCCGTCGCCGGAGAGACATAGCTCCCCCACCACCCCCACCGGCGCCGGGCGCCGGGCCGCGTGCAGCACCCGCGCCTGGGTTCCGCCGATGGCGCGGCCGATGGTGGGCTCGCGGTCATCCGCCAAAGGCACCGGCGCCGCCGTCGAGTAGGTCGTGTCCTCCGACGGACCATAGAGATTCCACACCCGCCGCACCGCCGAGGCGGCCTGCAGCGACCGCACCAGATCCCGCCGCAGCGGCTCGCCGGCGAGGTTGACGGTCCCGATGGAATCGGGGAGCCGCCCCAGCGCGAGCACCGCCGCGAGGGCGGAAGGCACCGTATTGACCAGCGTCACCCGGGTCTCCGTCCCCAGCTCCGCCAACGCCAGAGCGTTGTCCACCAGGACCACCGTGCCGCCGCGGCAGAGGGTGACGAAGACCTCGAAGACCGAGAGGTCGAAGCACAAAGAGGTGACCGCCAGGACTCCCGCCAACTCCTCGTCGGCGAAGGCCTGCCGCGACCAGCGCACCAGCGCCAGGGCGCTGCGGTGCTCGATGGCCACCGCCTTGGGGCGCCCCGTGGAGCCCGAGGTGTAGATCAGATACGCCAGCTGGCGCGGATCGATGGCCGGCGCATCGGCGTCCGGGAGGGGGCTTTCCGGACTCACCGGCTCCGGTGCGGCGACCGTGTCCAGGGAGACGGTGGCGACCCCGGCGGCGCGGCACACCGGCTCCAGGTGAGCGTCGCAGATCGCCCCTCGGGCCCCGCTGTCCTCGAGCATGGTTTGCAGCCGCGCCGGCGGATATTCGGGATCGAGAGGCAGGTAGACCGCGCCCGCCCGCAGGACGCCGAGGAGCGCCGCGAGGGTTTGCGGCGTCCGCCGGGCTGCCACCGCCACCACCTCCTCCGGCCCCACGCCGAGAGCGCGCAGCTCCAGGCTCCACCCCGTCGCAAGGGCCGCCAGCCGGCCATAGGACCAGTTCTCGCCCCGCCACCGCACCGCCGTGGCCTCAGGCCGCATCACGGCCCGGGCAGCGAAGGCGCTCCAAAGATCCGTCTCCGATGCGCCGGCGGTGAGCTCCGGCCGATGCTGCCATTCCACCAGGAGCTGGTGCCGCTGCGCCGCGGTCAGCGGGCTGAGCGCTTCCAAGCTGGCGTCAGGAGCTTCCAGAGCGGCCTGCAGCAAGCACCCCAGCTGCCCCGCCAGCCGCCGCCGAGTGGTCGCCTCGAAGCGATCCGCGGACAACTCCAGAGTCATCTCCAGCGCGTCATCCCGAAACGCCGCCGCCAGCGTCAGATCGAATCGCGCCGCTCCGGTGTCGAGGGGGCGAAGGCTGGCCCGCAGCCCGGCGAAACGAGGACGGGGGATCTCCTGCTGCAGCACCAACAGGACCTGGAAAATCGGCGAGCTGCCCAGGTCCCAGCGGTCTCCCAGCTCCCGCACCAGCTCTTCGAAGGGCAGATCGCGGCCGGCGTAAGCCGCGAGGAAGGATCGGCCGGCGGCGGCGACCTGCTCCCGAAGCGCAGCACCGGGACGCACCCCGGTGCGCAGGACCAAGGTGTTGACGTACAAACCGACGGCCCGCTGGAGCTCCGGCCTCTCCCGTTGCGCCACCGGCGTGCCGAAGACCAGATCCGTCTGCCCGGTCCAACGCCACAGAGCGGTCTCGAGCACGGCGGCGAGCACGGCGAAGGGAGTGGCCCGGCACTCGCGGGCGAGGGATCGCAACCGCTCCCCGGTCGCCGGTGGCAGAGGCACCGGAAGGGTTTCTCCGCGGTGGCCGGAAATCGCCGGCGGTGGCCCGTCGAAGGGCAGATCGAGGGCCGCCGGAGCCCCCGCCAGTCGCTCCTTGGCGTTTTCCAACAGCGCGCCAAGCATCTCGTCGTCGAGGATCATCCGCTGCCATAGAGCGTGATCCGCCACCTGTAGCGGAACCTCCGGCAGCAGCGCGGGGCGCTGGTGCACCAACGCTCCGTAGACCTCCGCCAGCTCGTCGAAGAGAACGGCTAAAGCGCCCCCGTCGACGGCAATGTGGTGCGCCACCAGGCACAGCGAGTAGGAGCTCTCGGCGCGGTGCAGCAGGACCGCTCGCAACGGCAGATCGCGGGAGAGCTCGAACGGCCGCCGAGCCCACCGCGTCTCCAAGACCCGCCACCAGGCCGGCGGCCGGTCCGAGGTGCCCCGTAGGTCCACGACCGTCAAGCAGCGCTCCGGCACCGGCATCACCCGCTGCTCCGGGGCGCCGTCCGCTGCTTCGAGGAAGAAGGTGCGCAGGGCCTCGTGGCGGTCCATCACCTCGAGCAGGGCCTGCTCCAAAGCCCCCGGATCGAGATCGCCGTCGAGGTCCAGCGCCATGGGCAAGTGGTACACCGCCTGCCCCGGCTGCAGCCGGTCGAGGAACCACAGGCGTTCCTGAGCCGGCGACAGCGGCAGCCTTGGAGGCCGCGCCCCGGGCCGCAGCTCCGGCAGCCGGCGGCGGCCTTCGCCGTCGATGCGCTCCGCCAGCTGGGCCACAGTCGGGGCTTCGAAGATCCACGGCACGGGAACCTCGCGTTCCAAGGCCTGGGCCAGCCGCGAGGCCAGGCGCGCCGCCAGCAACGACTGACCGCCGAGAGCGAAGAAGGAATCGTCGATGCCCACCTTCGGCCGCTCCAACAGCTCCTGGTAGAGAGTCACCAGCACTCCCTCCAGCGGGCTGCGGGGAGCGCGGTAGGGGGAGCCGGCTTCGTCCCGGCCGATGTCCTCCGAGGCCAGGCGCCGAAGCTCGCGCCGGTCGATCTTGCCGTTGGCGGTCAGGGGCAGGGCGTCCAGCGACCGGAGCTCCGAGGGCACCAGCGGCTCCGGCAGCCGAGCGCGCAGCTCCGCCGACAGCGCCTCCGGCGTCCAGGAGACTCCCCGAGCGCCGCTGACGAAGGCCACTAGCCGGCGCTGGGCGAGCTCCCCCACCGCCACCACCGCCGCCTCCGCCACCTGCGGCAGAGCGCCGAGGGCGACCTCGATCTCCCCCAGCTCGATGCGGAAGCCGCGGAGCTTGATCTGCTGGTCTCGCCGCCCCAGATACTCCAGGCGGCCGTCGGCGAGGAAGCGGCCGAGGTCCCCGGTGCGGTAGAGCCGGCCGCCGTCGCCGGCGGGATCGGGCACAAACCCTTCGGCGGTGGCTCGGGGGCGACGGAAATAGCCTCGCGCCAAGCCCGCTCCGGCGAGCACGATCTCCCCCGGAACGCCGAGGGGCAGGAGCTGCAAGGCCCCATCCACCACGTAGGCCCGACCGCCGTCCACCGGCCGGCCGATGGTGGGCTCGCCGGCGGTACCCCGCTCGCCGCCGCGCCGGGACACCACCGACCACGTGGAGTAGGTCGTATCCTCCGACGGGCCGTATAGGTTGCACACCCGATCGACCCCGCCGAGCCGGTAGACGCGATCCACCAGCGCTCCCCTCAGCGGCTCCCCGGCCAGGTTCACGGTGCGCAGATCGGGGCAGCGAAAATCCTGCTGCACCAGCTCCGCCAGCGCCGAAGGAACGGTGTTGACCAGCGTCGGTCCGGCGACGGAATTGAAGGCGCCGTGGTCCTGCCCAAGCTGCGCCAGCTCCAGAGCGTCCCGCAGCACCAACACCGTGCCGCCGGCCTGGAGGGGGGCGAAGAGCTCGAAGATCGAAAGATCGAAGCTCAGGGACGTGGTGGCGGCGACCACCGCCAGCTCCTCGGCGGTGTAAGCCCGCGCCGCCCAGGCCAGCAGCGCCGCGGCCTGACGGTGCTCGATGGCCACCGCCTTGGGCCGGCCGGTGGAGCCGGAGGTGTAGATCAGGTAGGCCAGATTCTCGGGCCGAGCTGGCGGCAAGACTGGCGGCGGGACTGGCGGCGGCTCGGGTGACGAGACGGCCGCGGCCCGCCCCGGCGCCGGCTCCGAGACGAGCCTCCCCTGGGCGTCGAGCACCAACCGTCGGAGACCGGTGGAGCCGCCCTCGGCGGCGTCGAAGCGCGGATTCTCCGGCAGATCCGTGAACACCCAAGCCGCTCCGCTGTCCTCGATCAAAAACCGCTGGCGCTCCGGCGGATAGGCAGGATCCACGGGCACATAGGCGGCACCGCTGCGCAGCACCGCCAGCAGAGCAGCGACCATCGCGGGAGTTCGCTCCATGCGCACCGCCACCAAGGTCTCCGCCCCCGCTCCGAGCTGCCTCAGCCGGAGAGCCAGCTCCCGGCTCCGCGCCTCGAGCTCGCCGTAGGTGAACCGCGTCTCCCGGCCGATCACCGCCACCGCTTCGGGGTGCCGACGCGCCGCCTGGAGAAATCCGTCAAAGAGAGTCCCGGAAGCGCCCTCCGCGGCCCGTCCGCTCCACTCGTAGAGCAGGCAATGACGTTCCGACACGGCGAGCTTGGACCAACGGCCGACGGCGCCGGGGGAAGCTTCCATCGCCCGCCGAATCAACCCCTCCCAGCGCCGCGCCAGCCGCTGGGCGGTGGTGCCGTCGAAGAGATCCGCGCTCGCCTCGAGCCAGCCGCCGAGGCCGCCGTCCGGCTCCCGCCGCAGCTGCAACAGCAGATCGAGCTTGGCCGTGCCGTTGGGCACGTCGTCGACCTCGATGCCGAGGCCCGGCAGGGCCATCTCCGCGGGAGCCTCGTCCAAAGCCAGCAGGACCTGCACCAGAGGAGGGTGGGACAGACCGCGGCGGGGCACCAGCCTTTCGACCATCTGCTCAAACGGAACCTCCTGCCGGTCCAAGGCCCACCCCGCGGTCTTGCCCACCGCTTGCAGATGGTCCCGAAAGCTCGCTGCCGGACGCACCCGCAGCCGCAACGGCAGGGTATTGACGAAGAAGCCGACGAGCCCCGCCACCTCGCTGCGGCGCCGGTTGGCCACGGGGGTGCCGATCACCAGGTCGCGGCCGGCGCCGTGGGCCTCCAGCAGCAGCGCCACCGCGGCGGCGAGGGCGACGAAGAGGCTGGTGCCCGCCTCCTCCGTCAGCTGCCGCAAAGCGTTCAGCTGAGCCGCCGGAACTCGGATCGGCGCCCGATGGCCGCGGCTGCTGCGCAGGACCGGCCGCGGCCGATCCCCGGCGAGCTCCACCACCGGCGCTCCCTCCAGCTCGGCGCACCACTCGTCTAGCTGTTGGCGGATCGCCGGAGTCTCGAGCCGGGAGCGCTCCCAGGCGGCGTAGTCGGCATATTGCACGGGCAGCTGCGGCAGACCGCCGGAAGCTCCTTCCTCGGCGGCGTAGAGCTGCCCGAGCTCGCGGACCAATAAACCCATGGACCAGGCGTCGCAGACGATGTGGTGCAGCTCCAGGACCAGCCAATGCTCGTGGTGGCCCAGACGCAGCAGCAGCGGTCTGAGGAGCGCATCGGCGGCCAGGTCGAAGGGTTGCCCGGCCAGACGCCGGGCCAGCTCGCCGGCGCGATCTCGCGCCGGGCCGGCGCCGAGAGCTGTCAAATCCACCACCGGCGGATCTTGCCGGGCGCCTTCCACCACCGCCTGGCGCGGCCCATCCTCCCCATCGACGAAGACCGTGCGCAGGATTTCGTGGCGCTCCCTCACCCGGCGCAGGGACCGCGCCAGGGCCGCCGGCCGCAGCCGCCCCCGGAGCCGCGCCGCAGCGCAAAGAGTGTAGGCGGTGTCGTCGCGATCCAGTCGGTGCAGGAACCACAGCCGCTCTTGAGCCGTCGAGAGCACGAAGTCCCGGCCGTCCCGCGGCAGCCGGGGGATCGCCTCGGCGGCGCGGGGAGCGGCTTCGCCGGCTCCCGAAGTGGCTCCGGAGGCCGGCCGTAACCGCTTGATCAGCTGCGCCAGCTGCTCCGGGGACAGGCCTTCCAATTTGCTGGTGCCGGAGCTCACGGCTCACCTACCCCGGTAGCGACCATCGCGGCGGAGAGCGCCGCGGAAGCGGTCTCCCCATCGGCTTGCTCGAACAGCCTGCGGGCGATCTGCTCGGTCAATCCGGCAACCGTGGGCCGTTCGAGGAAATCGCTCACCGCCACGTCCGCCCCCAAGAGCTCCGCCACCTGCGACAGCATCTGGGTCAGCTGCAGGGAGTGGCCCCCGAGGTCGAAGAAGGGCGTCTCCACACCGATGGGCTCGACTCCCAAGGCCTGGCTCCAGATCTCCGCCACCAGCATCTCGATCTCGGTCCGGGGAGCGACGAACCCGCTCCGCTCCGAGAGCCGGGGCAGGGGCAGGGCCGCCAGGTCGATCTTGCCGTTGGCGGTGAGGGGCCAGCGCTCCACGGCGGCAAAGAAGGCCGGCACCATGTAGGCCGGCAGCACCCGGCGCAAAGCCCCCCGCACTCCGTCCGAGTCCGGCTCCGGAGCTCCCGCCTCGAGACGCCAATAGGCGACCAGCCGGCCCTCGACGCCCGCCACCAGCACGTCCTCGATACCGGTGAGAGCGCGTAGCTGGACCTCCACCTCTCCGGGCTCGATGCGATGCCCGCGCACCTCCAGCTGCCGGTCCAGCCGGCCCAGGAAGTCAACGGTCCCGTCACCGCGCAGGCGGACGCGATCACCGCTGCGATACAGCCGTTCCCCGGCCAGACCGCTCCAGGGATCGGGCACGAAACGCTCGGCGGTCGATCTCGGGCGCCCCAAATACCCGCGCGCCAACCCGGCGCCGCCGACCAACAGCTCACCGGCTGCCCCCAGAGGCGCCGGTTCCCCCTCGGGGCCGGCCACGAAGACCCGCAGATCGTCGATAGGGCGACCGATGGAGGGCGGCCCGGGCTGCCCCGCGTCCACCCGGCCGGCGGTGGTGACCACCGAGCACTCGCTGGGGCCATAGTGATTGATCACAGCGAAAGACAGTCCCGCCGGCGGCGTGGCGCGCAGCCGGTCCCCACCGGTGAGCAGGGCTTCGAGCTCCGAACCGAGATCGGCGTCCTGGGCCAACACCGCCTCCGCCACGGGGGTGGGCAGGAAGCAGGTCTGGATTCGATGCTCGCGGAGGAATCGGCTTAGAGCTCGGGGATCCTTGCGCGTCTCCTCGTCCACCAGGCTCAGGCGGCCGCCTCCGGCCAGGCAGGGCCAGACCTCCCAAACCGCCGCATCGAAGCCCAATCCGGCCAGCTGGGTGGACCTTCGTTCGAGCCCGTAGCGGCGCCCGTGCCAGGCCACCAGATGGTCCAGGCCCCGGCGGCTGATGGCCACCCCCTTGGGGCGGCCGGTGGAACCGGAGGTGTAGACGACGTAAGCGAGCTGGTCCTGACGGGTTCTCACCGCCGGGGGCGTCGCCGGCAACGCGGCCAGCCGGGGCCGGTGCTCCTTGGGGTCGAGCAGAACCGCGGCCGAGAGCCCCTCGCCCCCTTCGCTCCGCCACCGCTCCCTCAGGGTCGGATCGGTGAGCACCCGGCGAGCGCCGCTGTCGTCGACCATCCAGGCCAGTCGCTCCATGGGCTGGTTGGGATCGAGGGGCAAATACGCGGCCCCCGAAGCCAGCACCGCCAGCTGGGCAACCACCCGATCGGCGGACGACGGCATCAGCACCGCCACCACCGACTCCGGCCCGAGCCCTTCTGCGACCAGCAGATGAGCGAGACGCGCGGCCCGCTCGCCCAGCTCGCCGTAGGTCAGCTCGAAACCGCCCTCCTTCAACGCGGCCCGGGACGGAGCCCGCTCCGACCAGCGGAAGATCGCCTCGACGGCGGAAGACGCCGCGGCGGTGGCGATATCGTTCCACTCCACCAGCAGCTGATGCCTCTCCGCCGGCGACAGGACCGGCAGATGGGCCATCGCCGGGTCCCGGGCATCGGCCTCCGCCAGGGCCTGCGCCAGGTCCCGCCAGCTGCGCAGCCAACGGGCCGCAGTGGTGGCCGCCAGCCGTTGCCGTGGGAATTCGAGGGATAGGTGCAGGCTACCGTCCCGCCGCTCCTCGGCGTTCAAGGACAGGGCGAATTTCGCCGTGTGGGTAGGAATCGCCCGGCAACGGGCCGTCGCCTCGCCGAGGCGCAAGCTCGGCCAGGCGGGCTCCACCGCCACCACCACCTCAGGAGCCCGAGCCGCGGAGCTCAGCCCCCGGCGCTGGTCGTCGACGGCCCGCAGAACCTCTCGCCGCACTCGCGCCAGCAAATCGCCGGCGGACGTTCCGGCCTCCCAGCGAAGCTCCAGCGGCGCCACTTCCACCAGCGGCCCCACCACCCGCTCCAACCATTCTGAGGACCGCCAGGACACGGGCGCTCCCAGCAGCATCCGGCGCGAGCCGCCGAGGCGGGCCAGGAGCTCGGCGAACACCGCCGTCACGGCCATGAACAAAGACACCCCCCGGCGCCGGGCCAGGCCGCGTAGGGCATCCGCCGCCGAAGCCGGCAGCCAATCCTCCACCCGCGCGCCTTCGAGCTCTCCCAGCTCTCCGCCCGGGGCATCCCAGGGCAGCTCCAGCTCCCGGCTCTCCATCGCTTCCCCGGATTCCGCCGCGGAAAGCGAACGCCGCCACCGGGCGACCTGCTGAAAGTGCACCGGCGCCGGGGCGAGCTGCTCGCCGGCCAGCATCTGCTCCAGCTCGCGGAGCAACAGCCGCAGCGATTCGCCGTCCGCCACCAGGTGGTGGAGCACCAGGAGGAGCTGATGGCGCCCGGCGCCGAGGCGGATCAAAGCGCGCCGAAACGGTGCCTCCACGGCGAGGGCGAATCCCTTCCGGGCGAGGCGCCGGGCCAGCTCCGCCGCCGCCCTGGGAGCCTCTTCCAGCCCCGAGAGATCGGCCACCGGGAGCGGCCGGCGGCGGGTGGGAGCGGTGTGCTGCAAAGGTTTTCCAGCGCTCTCCACGAAGCGGGCTCGAAGAATCCGGTGGCGTCGCTCCAAGGCGTTCAAGGCCCGCATCAGATGCCGCGGCTCGAAGTGCCCTTCGAGCTCTAAACAACCCGCCAGGTTGTACACCGGCGAAGCGGGATCGAGCTGCTGATGGAGCCACATACGCTCCTGCCCCGGGGCCAACGGTGAGGGATCGGCGAGGGCCGGCAGATCCGGAGCCGCCGGGGCCGAGGTCCCGCGCCGCTCCGCCACCAGCCGTGCCAGCGCTCGGGGAGTCGGATGATCGAAAATCTCCGATAGTGCCAGCTCGACCTCGCAGGCGTTGCGCAGCCGGGCGACCAGCCGGGACGCCAGCAGAGAGTGGCCGCCGAGATCGAAGAAGCTCTCGTCCGCGCCGATCTCCTCGGCCTCCAGGACGGCTTCGAACAGGCTCACCACCAGCGCCTCGTAATCACCTCCCGGGATCGCCCGGTCTTCTTTCGCGGCATCCCCCGGGGCCGCCGGCTGCGGCAGTGCGGCGCGGTGGAGCTTGCCGTGGGCGTTCCGAGGCAGGTCCTCGAGGCTCATCCAGACGGCCGGGATCATGTACTCGGGCAGTACCGCCCGCAGGTGCTCCGCCAGCTCCCGGGACTCGGCGGCGGCCGGCCCCACGACGTAGGCGACCAGCCGCTGGGAGCCTCCGGGACCGCTGCTGCCCACCACTGCCGCCTCCCGCACCCCGGGATAGGAAACCAGCGCCGCCTCGATCTCCCCCAGCTCGACTCGGAATCCGCGCACCTTGACCTGGTGATCGATGCGTCCGAGGAAGCGTAGGACGCCGTCCGCATCCTGAACCACCAGGTCTCCGGTCCGGTACATCCGGGCGCCGGGCTCCGCGGGGTAAGGGTCCGGTACGAAGGAACGGGCGGTTCGGCCCGGCTCGCCCAGATAGCCCCGCGCCAATCCCGCCCCTCCCAACCACAGCTCGCCGGCTAGCCCGCAGGGCTGGAGCCGCGCACCGCGGCTCATCACGACGGCCCGGGTCCCGGCCACAGCCCGGCCGATGGGCGGTGCCCCGGAGTCCCCCGAGGTGATCTCGGCGAAGGTCGAGTAGGTGGTGTCCTCCGACGGGCCGTAGAGATTGAACAGCCGGAGCTTGGCCGCCGCGGCGTCGACGGATGGTTCCAACAGGCGCTGCGCCAGAGCTTCCGGCAGCGCTTCCCCGGCGAGGTTCACCGTCCGCACCGAATCCGGCAGCAGGCCCCTTTCGAGCAGCGCCTCGAGAGCCGAAGGCACGGTGTTGACCAGCGTCAAGTCGGTACGGGGGAGGGCGAGCACATTCTCCGCCAGCACTACCGTGCCACCGACGGACAGCGGCAGGAAGAGCTCGAAGACCGAGAGGTCGAAGGTCACCGGCGTGGCCGCCAGCGTGCGCCTCAGATCCTCCGGAGAAAAGACCGTGACCGCCCAATCGAGCAGCGCCGCCACCCCGCCGTGGCGAATTCCCACCGCCTTCGGCCGGCCGGTGGAGCCCGAGGTGAACATCGCGTAGGCGAGCTGGTCGGGAAAAGGCCGGCGGGAGAGCAACGCTGCCATCGAGGCCGGCGCCGGCGAGGTCCCGGCCTCCGCCGCCGGCCGCGGCGGCGGTGCGAGCACCGTCACCGCTTCGGCCCCGGACCAGCGGCAAGCGAGCTCGAGATCGCTGACCACGAAGCGGGCGCAGCAGCTCTCGAGCATTGCGTCCAGCCGCGCCGGCGGATGGCCGGGATCCATGGGGATGTAGAAACCGCCGGCGGCGAGAATTCCCAGCAGGGTCGCCACCAGCTCCGGCCCCCGCCGGAGACAAACCGCCACGCCCTCATCGGCTTCGAGACCCTGGTCGAGCAGGCGCCGCTGCACCGCCAGGGCCCACAGCCCCAGCTCGGCATAGCTCAGCTCTCGGCTCTCCCCATCCTGTGCTCCGTCCGTCGCCAGCGCCAAGGCCGGCGCGTGGGGAGTGCGCCGCATTTGCCCCGCGATCCTCGCCAGCAAATCCTGCCAGGGTTTTGCGGGCAGCCGAGGGGCGGTCCCCGCCGCCAGCACCGCTTGGCGCTCCCGGCGATCCATCAGCGCCAGAGCCTCCACCGGCCTCTCCGGAGCCTCCGCCCCTTCCTCCAACAGCCGCCGGAGGTAGCCCAGCAGCCGCTCCCCGGTTGCAACGTCGAAGAGGTCACGATCCGCTTCGAGGCCCAGAAAGCAGCTGCCGTCGGCCCGCTCCGCCGCGTGCAGCTGGAGATCGAAAAGCGCCGGACGCCGCTCCAGCTCGACGGCCTCCAACCGATAGCCACCGAGGTTCACAGCCGCTCCCGGCACGCCGGCGGCGAGCTCTGACAAGCCCGCCGGCGCATGGGAGGACTCGCCGTAGAACACCAGCATCATCCGGCCAAGGCCAGCGGCCTCGCCGTCCACGGGGTCGCTGGCCACCGGGTCGCTGGCCACCGGGTCGCTGGGCGAAGGGCTGCGGGCCTGCTCCACGATGTGAGCGAAGGGCAGATCCCGGTGCCGGAGGGCGTCAGAGACCCGCCGACGGCTGCGCCCCAACAACTCTTCGAGTCCCCCACGGCCTTCGAGGACGGAGCGCAAGGGCAGCAGGTTGACGCGATAGCCCACGGGCTCGTCCACCGGCAGGGGCCCCGGCGTCGCCACCGGAGTCACCAGCAGAAAATCTCGCTCTCCGCTCAACCGGGCGACCAGGATCTGAAGCGCCGCGAAGAGCAAAACGAAGGGGGTCGCCCCTTGCCGTCCCGCCACCCCGCGAGCTCGGGACCATGCCTCGGGGGGCACAACGGTGTGTGCGATGCCCGCTCGCCAGGAGCGCCGTGCGGGAGGCGGGCGGTCCACCGGCAGGGCCGGGGGCGACGGCAGAGCCTTCAGCTCACGCCGCCAGAATTCCCGCAGGCGATCTCCCCGCTCTCCCTTCAGCCAGGCCGTCTGCCAACGAATCCAGGCGTCGTAGGAGGGCCGGACGACGGCTGGCGCCTCGGCCTCCTCGGGTATTTCCTTGGACATCTCGTCCGCCAGCTGACGGACCAGCGTCGCCAGGGAAAGAAAGTCCACCACCAGATGGTGGGCGGACCACACGACGACGTCTTCACCGCCGCCGCGGAAGATGTCCAGACGCATGAGCGGATCGTGAGCCAGGTCGAAGGGTCTCAGCGCCGCCTCGGCCAGCGCCGCCCCAAGATCCGTCTCGGACTCCTGGCCCATCGCGTGCTCGATCACCGCCAGACGGGAGCCGTCCCGCCGCCGGCGTCTCAGCCGCCCGTCTGCGTCGAGCGCGAAGCTCTGGCCCAGCTCGTCGTGGCGCTGTGCTACGCGGCCCAAGGCGGCGGCCAAACGGTCCGCCGGACTGTCGTTTTTTCCGCTGCCCAGGCCGGCCCGCAGCCGCAGGGCGCGGGCGACGTTGTAGCGGGCCGCGGATGGGCGGAGCTGTTCGAGAAAGTAGATCGACTCCTGCCCCACCGAGGCCTCCTCGGTCCGCTCACTCGACACCTCGCCAGGCAGCTCAACGGTCTTGGGGCCGGGGCTCTCGCCGGGAGCGGCGGAGGCCGAGCGCTCCGCCCCAGCCTTCGCCACGAGCTCCCGCAGGGCGCCCAGGGAGATCCCTTCGAACAGCTCCTCGAGGGCGATGATGGCGCCGAGCTCCCCCTCGATGTCGTGGGTCAGCTCCATGGCCCCCAGGGAGTCGAGCCCCGAGGCCATCAGGTCGCGCTCCTCGTCCAGCGTCTCCGCCGCCCGGCCCAGCCGGCGAGCAACCAGGAACCTCAGGCGGTCCTCGAAGCCCTCCTCCGCCGCGCCCACCGTCCAGGAGGCCTCGGGCCGCGTCTCCTCGGGCCTGCCCTTCCGCGCCGCCACCACCTCCAGCTCTCCGGCCTCGAAGGCGGCCCGACAGGCGCGGCGCCGGACCTTGCCACTGGAGGTTCGGGGCAACGTCCGCTGGCGGATCAACACCACCTCCTCCGCCACCAATCCCTCGCGCTCCGCCAGCGCCCGGCGCAGCTCCTCCAGGGCTTCCGGCGCTTCGCCATGGCGCCGGCGGTCGATCTCCTGGACCACCACCAGCTCTTCTCCGCCGGGGCCTTCGACGGAGAAGGCCGCCGCACCGTCGGCGAGGAGCGCCGGATGACTCTCCCCCGCCACCCTCTCGACGTCCTGGGGATAGATGTTGCGGCCCCGGAGGATGATCAGGTCCTTGAGCCGACCGCTGATGAAGAGCTCCCCCCGCCGGCGAAATCCTAGATCCCCGGTCCGCAGCCAGCCCTCGGCATCCTCGCCGGCCTCGGTTCCTTCCAGGCGGGCTCCGAAGATCCGTTGGGACTCTTGCCTGCGTTGCCAATAACCGTCCGCCACGCTGTCGCCGGCCAGCCAGATCTCTCCGATGCGGCCGTCGGTAACCCGCCGCCGCGTCTTCGGATCCACCACTTCAAGCCGTAGATCCGCCGCCGGGCGACCGCTGCTCACCAGCGGGCGGCCGCCGGACGGGGCGGGGCCGGCGATCCCCGCGGCGAGGTCTTGGCGATCAAACCGCTCGATCTCCGGCGGTCGGGCTACCGCCCCACCGGAAACAAAGAGAGTCGCCTCGGCGAGGCCATAGCAGGGATAGGCGGCTTCGGGACGGAAACCGTGGGGGGCGAAGGTTGCAGCGAAGCGCTCCAGCGTCCCGGCGTCGACCGGCTCGGAGCCGTTGAAAGCCACTTCCCAGGAGCTCAAATCCAGATCTTCCGGCACCCCGGCCCCGGCTTTGTCGACGCACAATCCGTAAGCGAAGCTCGGCCCGCCGCTGACCGTGCCCCGAACCTGCCCGATGAGCTCCAGCCAGCTCAATGGGCGCTGCAGGAAGGCCAGCGGTGACATCAGGTGGCAGGGGGCTCCGACGAAAAGGGGCTGGAGCACGATGCCGATGAGCCCCATATCGTGGTAGAGCGGCAGCCATCCGACCACCACCGAGTCCCCGTCGGTGGCGAAGCCGGCCTGAATCAGGCGCTGGTTGTGCAGCAAATTGCCGTGGGTGATGCGCACACCCTTGGGAGAACCAGTGGAGCCGGAGGTGTATTGGAGGAAGGCGAGGCTGTCCACGGTGAGACGCTGAGGAACCCACTCGCCCGCGGTCCCAGCGTCGAGCTCCTGGGGCGTGACCAGGATCTTTCCCCGCAGCTCCGGCCAGTCACCGGCCAGCGACTGGATGCGGTCGGCGATCTTCGGCGTGCATAGGAGCACCCGGGGCTCTGAATCTTGGAGCACCGCCCGGAACCGGCCTGCGATATTGCGACGGGAAGGAGGATAGGTGGGGACGGCCACCACGCCGGCGTAAATGCAGGCGAAGAAAGCGGCGATGTAGTCCGTGCCCGGGGGAAAGAGCAACATGCAACGCTCTCCGACGGCCCCCAGGGCTTGAAGCGAAGCCCCCCAGCTCCTGCTGCGGTCGGCCAGCCCCTCATAGGTCAGGGTCTCGACCACCGACAGATCACTGCCGGAGTGGAAGTGGAAGGCCCGCCGACGGACCACGGGATCCCCAGCCTGGCCTTCGAGGAGGTCCCTCAAGTTCCAGGGCTGCGGTACCGATATCGGCACGATCAATCCCTACGCGAACGTTGTTGATGGAAAAGCAAAAGCGGCGCTACCTAAATCTCAGGCCCGACAACATGGTTGTAGGGTCGGGAATCGGCCCTGCAAAAGGCCCAACCTTTCCCGACTATTCCAAGGAAAGCCGGTCTTAGCGCTGGATGCGCTGGCTCCAAGAAGACCGACGAGAAATATGGACCCTAGATGTCGACCATCGCACAAGTGGCTCAGCCATAAATTCTATACGAAGGTTTATCTTTATGCCAATTAAACAACTAACTCCTGTTTCAGTAAGAAGAACCTACAGGAGATCCTGGACAGTCAAGCATCTTGTCTAGGGGCTCGTAGGAACGCCCGGCTCGCTAACGCGGGAATCGCCTGGCTCTTCGGAGGGGGGTGCGGAGCGGGCAAGGTACCTACCCCTCGCCGGGACCAGACTGGGCGCCAGGAACCAGACTGGGCGCTAGGAACCAGACTAGTAGCTAAGAAGAGGTAGCAGCGGGGCCTGGCGACGGCAGCAGAGGCTCCAGGACTTCGAGGATCGCCGTCAGCTCCCCCGCATCCGCTTGGCCTCGGGCCAATGCCTCGACTCCCAGGTCCCGCGCGGCAGAGGGGTCGCTGAGCCATCGGGACCAGACTTCGGCAAGACCTCCGAGATCGGTCACCCGGCGCCAGCCGCGCCCGTCGGCGGTCTCGCTACGCTGCATGATGCCGTCCAGGCCCGGCCCGGCGACCACCGGCACTCCGATGGCCATGGCCTCCCAAGGGTTGTGCCCCTCTCCCCCGGGATTGAGGGTGTTGCCGATGAACGCTCCCAAGGCCACCGGGAACAATTCCTTGAGCTCTCCGAAGGTGTCGAGGAGGATCACGTCGACCGCCGCTGCTCCCTGCGCCGAAGATTCCGCCAGCTCGCTCCGCCTCACGAACTTCCAGGATTCATCTCTGAGCAACCGAGCCACCGGCTCGAACCGATTCCGGTCCCGGGGCGCCAAGAGCAAGAGCGCTCGCTCCCCACCTCCGGCGCGGGCGAAGGCTTCCAACACGAGATCTTCCTCCGGCTCGTGGGTGGATGCGGCGATGAGCAAGAAGCGGCCGTCGCACAGGGAGCGAAGCCTCTGCGCCAAAGCGCTCTCGCCGGCCTCGGCGGATCCTACCCGTTTGAGGTCGCCGGTCACCGTCAAGCGGGCCGGCGAGATCCCGAGACTCAGATAATTCTGCCGCTCCTCCTCGCTGGTCACGCCGAAGTGCTCCACCAGGAGATAGTGCCGCAGGAGATTCTTTTGCAGGCGGAAGGTCAGCTCGCTACAGAAACCGTTGATCACCCGCACCGGCAGGCGCCGCCCCGCGAGTCTGAGCAGCTCCATGGGAAAAAGGTCGGTCCCCTCGATCAGGATCAGACCTCGGACCCCGTAATGATCGAGGAGCCGGCGGACCGTAAAGCCCAGCGGCAAAGGAATGTTCAGCACCGTCGCCACGTCGCCGACCTCTTGCTGCGCCAGACGCACATCCTTGAGCAGGGTGACGGTGATCACCATCCGGGTACGCCCGGCGAGGGCCCGAACCACTGGGACCATCACCCGCACTTCCCCCGTGGAGCGTGCATGCAACCACAGGCTGCCGTCGTAGCCAGGGGCGGAGAAAAATCCGAGACGCTGCAAGAGGGCGTCCCGGTAGCGCTTGCCGTAGCGCAGCGCAAAGAACGACTCGATGAGCCCGATGCGCAGCAGCAGGATCCCTTGCTTCAAGGCCCCCACCAACCAGGCCACCGGCGGCCACCAGAGGATCCTCTCCCCGACGGTCGGCTGGATGCGGAAGACCGGGTTCCTCGGGGATGAAGGCGCAGCGGGCAGGGATGAGCTCATGGATTCCTCTCCGTTCGGCCGGATCGGCCTGTCAGGGCTTTCGTAATTCCATGATACCCATGCCGCCGTAGGAGGAACGGAAGTGATCCAGGTACGGAGTCCAAGCCGGGGGCGCGCCCTTCGACATCACCCCTTCCGAATCTGCCACACGGTCTCGTACCAATTCCCCGGCAGCCCGTAGCCGTTGAGCAGGGAGGTGTAGGTGATCCAGCCTTCCGGCGGCCGGCCCCACTCGCGGAAGAAGGCGGCGTCGGGGTCGAGGAAGTAGACGAGTTGCTCACCGTCGTCTGGCTCGAAGGTGCCGGAGACGATGCCGGTGTGGGTGGTGCCGTCGACGAAGAGGATGCTGTAGATCACCGGGCGGCCGGCGGCGATCTCTCCTTTGAGCTCGTCGAAATTGAGCGGGCGCTGTTCGTAGTCGGCGTTGATGCCCCAATTCATCAAGATGCCCGGGAACTCCTGGAGGGCGACCCCCTGGTCACATTCGGGGTTGGTGGGACAGCAATCGTCGCGCTGGAATTCCAGGTTGGCGAAGGTGCATTGGGCTACGTCCTCGAGAGTCAACGAATCCACCACCATCTCCAGGGTGGCGGCCCAGCACCAGCCGTCCATCAGCTGGTCGTGGTAGATGATCGGGACGATGTGCATCTCGTCCAGCGTGGCGAGGACGGGCTGGGTCTCCAGCAGACTCAGGGGAATTCGGCTCATGCTCGAGGCTCCTTGGGATGGACGGAGGGGAAAGGCCGGACGCGAAACGACAACGCAAGATGGCACGACGGCCGGAGCCCGCGAGCTCCGGCCGCCAGCTCCCATCAGCGAAGCTCTGCTCCGTCCTTGTGGCGGGTGGTGTCCGCACCGACCACGATGAGGCGCACCGGATCGGCCTCGTAGGCCTTGTTGCGCCGGGCGTAGTGCTCGTGGGCCGGTTCCAGCCGGCGCCGCTCGCGGCTCCACATCACCATGTCCTCGAGTCCCAGCTCCTCCAAGGTCTTGCCCTTGGCGTAGAGAGCAGTGCCCGCAACGGTGGCGTAGTTGACCCGCACCGAGAGATCGAAGCCCTCCGGCGGCGGCTGATCGTTGCTGCGGTAGGAGTAGGAGAAGGTCGTCTGCCAGCCCGCGGGAATGAAGGCGGAGGTGCCGATGATCTGCCGGGGCTGGGTGATCTTGGTCACCGGAATGCTGACGAAGTCGCCGTCCGGCAGCCGCGTTCCCGAGGTCAGCCAAACCTCCGAGCCGACGGGCAGGTTGTTGGCGATGAGATTGATCTCCATCACATCCCCGGTGCTGCCCTGGCTGTATTCGTTGGGCCGGGTGAAGGTGGTCTTGCTGTCGATCAAGCTCACATTGCGCCAGCCGAGGCCACCGTTGTCGGCGATCCAGCCGGCGAAGCTCTGGATATCGCCGGTGTTGGGGATGGGGTTGGGATGGTCTTCCGTCACCACCCGGCCGATGAGGCAGTAGTGAAAGCCGCTGGGCGGCGGCGGTGCGATCCAGCGGAACGGTTCCGGAGTCACCCAGATGTCGTTCTTGGCAGCGGCGGAGACGGAAATATGGTCCTTCTGGTCACTGGTGTAGAGGAGGTTCTCCCGCCAGACCGACGGATAGAGCAGCAGATTGCTCTCGGCGTAGTAGAGGTAGACATCTCCGGAACGAGCACCGTCGTAGAGATTCTCTCCCCGCACGTAGAGATAGTTCGCCGTGTTGCTGAAGACGTTGCTGCCGACGCTTTGGTCGAAGTTCGCTTTGAAGAACTCCTCCGGCTTGTCCACCGGCATCAGGCCGTAAGGGATCACGTCGGGGGAGCTGCTCAGCCCGGCGGTGCTGCGGGGGATGGTTCCCGGATCGCCGACTCTCGAACGGACGTATAGGTCGTCATAGGGTGTTGCCATATCGTTGATTCCTCAGAGAAAAGTTTTCGGTTCCAGGCCATCCCGACTCCTGAGAGTCCCACCCACGAGCTGACCGCGAGTGGGCTCTCAGCACCGGATCAGGTCTCAGCGGTGGGGACGTTGATCTTGGTGGTGTACTGGGCCTGAATCACGAAGCGCCCCGGATCGGCGGCGCCGACCTGGGGAGCGTCTCCCTCGGCAGCGAAGACCCGGGGGTGATCCGACTTCTGGGCTCCCGCCACCTCCTCGTATTGGCCGGCGTAGACCGTGACGTAGTTCTCCTTGGCCGGCAGCCCCTCGCCGGCGAAGAGGTTGAAGGTGATGGGCGAGTTGTAATTGGCGTCCAGGTTGGCGAAGGTCCCCTGGGTGAAGGGATCCGCGTTGATGGTGCTCAAGGGCAGCTCGATCTTGTAGCCGTCCGGCGCCGGCTTCTCGGCCTCGAAGGAGACCTTCCAGCCCAGGGGGATCCCCGCGGTCTTAATGAAGAAGCTCACCTCGCCCTCGGTGTTGCCGAGATCGAATTGGGCCTTGGTGGTGAAGGTGGGCTCCTGCTTGGGCGGCGGCTGGAGCGTCGCCTGCAGCACTCCCACGCCCCCCTGGCGGGAGACCCAACGATCGAAGTCGATGCTGTTCCCGAGGCCCGGCACCGGGTTGGGGTGCTCGTTGGTGGCCACCACGCCCAGCAAAGCGATGTTGGCCCCGGCATCGTTGGCCGGCGGCGAGTAGACGAAGGGGACCTCCCCCACCACCACCTCTCCCGGCAGAGTCCGGCCGAGGGTCACCCGGTCCGAACCATCGGCGGTGAAGACGCGGTTGTTCTTCCACCGGGCCGGGGAGCCGAGATCTGCCTCGCTGGCCCAATAGAGGAAAGCAGTGCCGCCTTGAGCGAAGTCGCCGGTGTTCTTTCCGCGCAGGTAGACCAGGTTCGGCTCTCCCGCCACCACCGGCTTGCCGACGTTTTCTTCGTAGGTGTCGCGGAAGTAGGTCTGGGGGTCTTCCACCACGGTCTTGCCCTGGGGCGAGACGTCCGGTGATTCCTGCAGAGGGCCGGAACGAGGGAGCTCTCCGGTATCTTCCAAAGAAGCGCGGACCAGAATTCCGTCGTATCGAATCATCGCTGTCATGAGAATCATCCTCCAGGTTGGGCTCGGCCCGCTGGCCGAAGAGATGCAAGGGATGCTGGGTATCTACTGGTTCCGCCGATGCAGTCCGGGATTCGGGCTGCATCGGCGGAGTGAGGAGGCCGGGGGGGCTCGAAGCCTTACCCTCCGTGCTCGGTGGTATCTCCCCCGACCACGATGAGGCGCACCGGGTCGTTCTGGTAGGCCTTGTTGCGGCGGGCGTAGTGCTCGTGGGCCCCTTCCCAGATCCGCTTCTCGCGGTTCCACATCCTCATGCTCTCGAGGCCCAACTCCTCCAGAGTCTTGGCCTTGGAGTAGAGCTCGGTACCCACGGTAGTGGCGTAGTTGATCCGGACCGAGAGCTGGAAGCCTTCCGGCGGTGCATGGCCGTTGCTCTTGTAGGAGTAGGAGAACACCGTCTGCCAGCCTTCGGGAATGAAGGCCGAGGTTCCGATGATCTGATTGGGTACAGTGATTTCGGTCACCGGAATACTGATGAAGTCGCCGTCCGGCAGCCGCGTCCCCGAGGTCAGCCAGACCTCCGAGCCGACGGGTAGGTTGTTGGCGATGAGGCTGACCTCCATCACATCCCCGGTGCAGCCCTGGTTGTAGTTGTTGGGCCGGGTGAAGGTGACCCCGGTATTGAGGATGGTGACATTGCGCCAGCCGAGCCCACCGTTGTCGGCGATCCAGCCGGCGAAGCTTTGGATATCCCCGGTGTTGGGGATGGGGTTGGGATGCTCCTCCGTCGTCACCCGACCGATGAGGCAATACCCGTAGTACGAGGGCGGCGCCGGCGCCACCCAGGAGAAGGGCTCCGGAGTGACCCAGACATCGCCCTTGGCGGCGGCGGCGACGGGGATGTGGTTCTGCTGACTGCTGGTGTAGAGGATGTTCTCCCGCCACACCGACGGATAGAGCAGGAGGTCGCTGGTGGCGTAGTACATATACGCCTTGCCTTCCTGTGCTCCGTCGTAGAGGTTCTCCCCCCGCAGGTAGAGGTAGTTGGCCGTATTGCTGAAAACGTTGGTTCCGACGTCCTGGTTGAAGTTGGCCTTGAAGTACTCCTCCGGATTGTCCACCGGAATCAGTCCAAAGGGAATGACGTCGGGAGAGTGGCTGATGCCAGCCGTACTGCGGGGAATGGTCCCCGGGTCGTTGAGGGTGGAACGGATATATAAGTCGTCGTAAGGGGTTGCCATATCTCTATCTCCTAGAAGTCTTGCTGAATGCTTCGGCGGGCTCGGCGCCTCAAGTCTCGGCCGTGGGCACGTTGATCTTGGTGGTGTACTGAGCCTGGATGATGAAGCGCCCCGGATCGATCTGGCCGACTTGAGGAGCGTCCTCCGAGGCGGCGAAGACCCGTGGGAGACCCGACTTCTCGGTTCCCGCCACTTCCTCGTATTGGCCGGCGTAGACGGTGACGGAGTTGTCCTTGTCCGGCAGGCCCTGGCCCGGGAAGAGGTTGAAAGTGATGGGCGAGCTGTAGTTTGCGTCGAGGTCGGCGAAGGTCCCCTGAAGGAACGGATCCGCATTGATGGTGGTCAGGGGCAGCTGGATCTTGTAGCCGTCCGGCGCCGGCTCCTCGGCCTCGAAGGAGACCCTCCAGCCCTGGGGAATGCCGACGGTCTTGATGAAGAAGCTGACCTCGCCCTTGGTGTTGCCGAGATCGAATTGGCCCGTGGTGGTGAAGCTCGCCGTGGGCTTCGGCGGCGGTTGCAGCGTCGCCTGCAGGACCCCTACGCCCCCCTCCCGGGAGATCCAGCGATCGAAGTTGATGCTGTCCCCGAGGCCGGGGATGGGATTCGGATTCTCGTTGGTGGCCACCACCCCCAGCAGCGCGATGTTGGCCCCGTCGTCGTTGGCCGGCGGCGAGTAGATGAAGGGCGCCTCGCCGACGGCGACGCGGCCCGGGAGGGTCCGTCCCAGCGGCACCCGGTCCGAGCCGTCAGCGGTGAACAGCCGGTTGTTGCGCCAGCGGGCGGGAGAGTCGAGATCCGCCTCGTTGGCCCAATAGAGGAACGCGGTACCGCCCTGGGCGAAGTCCCCGGTGTTCTTGCCGCGGATGTAGACCAGGTTGGGCTCCCCGGCCACCACCGGTTTGCCGACGTTCTCCCCGTAGTTCTGGCGGAAATAGGTCTGCGGATCCTCCACCACGTTCTTGCCCTGAGGCGAGACGTCCGGCGATTCCTGCAGCGGGCCGGAGCGGGGCAGATCGCCGTTGTCTTCCAGCGAAGCCCGAACCAGGATTCCGTCGTAGCGAATGGTCGAATTCATGAGGGTCATCCTCCGGTGTTGATCCGGCCCGAAGGCCGAGTCGATGCAAAGAGCGCTCGGATTCCACGGTCTCGGTTCTTCGAAACAGTCCGACTCACGGCGCGAAGAGCCAGACTCGATGATTCGGCCCGCGCTGGTCGTCGACCACGCGCCAACCGCCGGCCAGCCAGAGTCCTCCGGCCATGAGCACGGAGGCAAAGCCGGCGGAGTTGTTCTGATAGCGGGTCGGCTGCTGCTGCCAGACGATCTTCTCGACCTCGTCCTCGATCTCGATGGTCATCTTCCAAAGATCGTCGATGGGCTGGGTGCTGGAGCGGGCTCCGCCGAAGAGGTAGATGGCCTCCCCCAGGCTCTGGGCGGTGGCGAAGCTGCGCACTCCCCAAGATGGCGTCGGCTGGCGCTCCCAGGTGGCTCCATCGAAGCTGCTCCACACCTGGTTGTCGACCTCCGTCGACTTGTCGCCGACCTGACCGCCGAAGATCCACAGACGGTCGGAGAACTGAGCCAGCCCGAAGTTCCACCGCGGTGAGAAGGCGGCGGCTTCGGTGACCTGCTCCCAGGCCTCGCCGTCCGCCGTGCACCACACGTCCCGCAACCCGGAGCCCGAGGCGTCCTGACCGCCGATGAGCCACAGCTTGTCCTGGAAGACGATGGTGCCGAAGCCCGCCCGGGCGCTCCACGGAGCCCCGGTACTGACCTGCGCCCAGCCGAAGCCATCGGGCTGATCGGTGGCCCAGACGTCATTGAACAGCTTGCCCGATTCGTCGGCTCCGCCCATCATCCACATGCGAACAGCCCCCTCGGGCCCCAGCACGCCACCCCCGGCGGAGCTCCGAGCCCCCCAGGGAGCGTTCTGGTTGGCCACCTGCCAGCTCGCGCCGTCCAACGAGGTGTAGATGTCGTTGGTGGGTCCCTCGACGCCGCCGGCCAGGAAGAAGAGCTTCTCCCCAAAATTCAACAGCACCGGACGCCCGCGGGTCTGCCACGGAGCGATGTCGGTGGTCTGCTGCCAGCCCACGGGCAGCGGGAAGACTGTGACCGTGCGGCTGTCCTTGTTGTTCTCGCCGCTGGCGGTGAGGGTGTAAACGGTGCGGGCGTTGGGGAAGACCACCCGCTGACCGGTGGCGCAGCCGTCGGCGTCCTCACAGACTTTGCCGACACCGGGCTGCAAATCCACCGTGACGGCGGAATCCACCCGCCAGCTGAGGGTCACCGGCTCGCCGAGGCGCGAGCCTTCCGGCGGCTGGGCGGCGAAGGACTCTACGGCGGCGGGGTTCACCGTCACCTGCTGGAACTCCTGGGTGGTCTTGCCGGTGGGGCTGACGGCCTGGAGCCGGAAGTTGGTGGTGCCCAGAACGCGCTGAGCGTAGGCGTCCTCGCTGGGCGGCAGCCCCTGGATATTCCCCGGATCGAGAGTGACGGTCTTGGCGTTCCAGGTCGCCCAGGAGAGGTCGACGGAAGTGCCGGCATCCACCGTCCCTTCGGAAACCTCGAAGCTGTCGATCTGCGGCGGGGCGTCGACCAGGGAGAGGTTGGTCCCCCGGGAGGTCTCCACCGCATAGCCGGTGATCTGCTTCTTGAAGTTCAGATGGGTCAGGCTGCCCTGAGGGTTGAAGGTCTGAACGCCGGTGATCAGGAAGCGCACGCTCTCGTTGGGCTGGAGCACCACCTCGCTCCTGGGGAAGAGCAGCCAGTACGGACCGATGTTGGGATCGCTCATGGGCGAGACGTCCCAGCTGGTGTTGTCCGGCGCCGGCGAGAGAGTGAAGGCGGCGGCGAGCTCCTTCGTGGTCAGGGTGCCGTGGGTGCTGCCGTAGGGAAAGTAGACGTAGAGGCGATCCAGCCGCGGCCCGACGTAGGCCCCGTCGATGGGCGGCAGCGGGTCGTCGGTGGTTAGCCCGTCGGGGTTCTCCAGCTCCACCACCGGGTTGTCGCTGGGGTTGTGGATCAGCAGCTCCAGGGTGTTGAGCACCGGCACCGCGGAATCGGTGGTCACCGCCACCTGGGCGGCGTTGAACAGCCGCGGATTCTGCAGCACCGTCGCCAAGACCAGCGGCGGATCGACTTCCGGAGCGGGCTTGGAATGGTCCATCATCAGATCTCCTTGAAAAACTCGATTCTCGACAACGCCATCGGAACCGCCGACTCCGTGCCGGGGCTTTCTTGCCCCGAGCTACTCCTCATCGTCGACTCCTTCATAAGCCCAGAGCCAAAACTCCTTGGCCTCTCTCGGCAAGCGATAGTCCTTGGCGTAGTTGGACTCTTCGAGACGGACGCTCTCGATGACAATGTCGCCGTCCACCCCGGATTCCCGGGCCTGCAAGCTCATCTCCGCCCCGGCGGTGCCGTGCTCGACGGAGAGGGTGACCTCCACCGCCATGACGGCATCTCCCTGGGGAGCGCCGTGGCGGTAGAAGGTCGTGAAGCTGAGGGGCTCGAGGCTCATTGAGTCTGGCCCGACGGCGGATAGCTCACCCGCATGGAGAAGTCGAAGTCCGGCGAGATCGGCAGCCCCATGGAGTTGTAGATGTAGACGAAGACCGTCTTCCACTCTGCAGGGATCTCCGCCGGGACCGAAGTGAGCTGATTCGGATGGTGAATAGTGGTCGGTGGCAGGTGAATATACTGACCATCGGGCAGAGGCGTGGTGGAATGAAACTCCACGGCGGCACCAGGGCTGCCGTTCTCCACGAGGAGCGCGACGTCCATCATGCCGCCCTCCGGGCCTTGGTCGAAAGGCTGTTCGCGGACGATGATGGGCTCACTCATGACTCGCTCCTCTGCGATTCGTTGTCGGGGTCTTCGTCAACAGGCCCGAGGATCTTCCACTCCTGGATCAACCGGCGCCGTCCACCGTCTTCGGGGATCCAGAGAGCCTGCAAAGTGAGGCTGGCTCCGCCTTCCCAGGGCTGCCCCCGGTAGCAGACCTGGAAGGTCGTTCGGAAGCGGCGAGGGACCTCGGCGACGGTGCCGAAGCCGTAAACCCCAGGCCCAGGGATCGTGCTCGGCGGAATGATGATGTAGGTGTCATCGGCCAAGAGGCCGCCGGAGCTTGCCCAGACCTGGCTCCCGGTGGGTAGGTCCTGGCAGCTCAAGAGGAACTCGACACCCCCCTGGATATCCCCCATGTCGAAGGGGATCTCCTGGGAGAAGGCTGCGGCACCCTCGGTGGTGACCACCGCGTCGAAGCGGGCCCAATTCCCCCGTTTGGAGATCCACTCGTCGAAGGTTTCACCGCCGAGGGAAGAGGGCACCGGATTGGGATTCTCCGGAGTCACCAAGCGCCCGATGAGCACCACGCTCTGATCGGTGGGAGTGGGGTTGAAGACGAAGGGATCGCCGATCGTGGCGACCTTGCTCGGGGAAACATCTTGAACCTCCGACCTATCGTTTCCGGAGGCGGTGAGCAACGCGTTCTGGCTCCACAACTGGGGATAGAGCAGGAGCTGGCTTGGCGTGTAGTAGAGATAGAGCTGGCCGGTCCGAGCCTCGGTAGCGAAGTTCTTGACCCGCAGATAGATGTAGTTGGGAGTTTGGGCCACCAGACTCTTCGCCAGCTCCTGATCGTAGGACCGATCGAAGGCTCGGGCGGGATGATTCACTGGCAAGATGCCGGAAGGAATCAGATCCGGCGAATGATCCCAAGGGGCCTTCCGCGGCACCGAGCCCTGGTCTTCGAGATTGGTGCGCAGATAGAGACCGTCCCAGCGCTCCCCCGTCGCCGGATCATCCGGAACCGAAGCATCGTCCGAGTCCGCTCCGGCCTGCTTCGCGGAGACGAGGATCACCCCCCGAGCCTCCAGCTCGAGGTCCGCCGAAGTGACGGTACCTCGCGGCGCGTAGGAGTAGCTCAGCTGCCCCTCATACCCCGCGGGCACAAAGTTCCGAAAACCTACGACATAGCTGGTTGCCCCGGAGGGAATGGGCACATCGTAGATCGCGCTGGTGCCTTCCGGCAGCGGAGGATCCAGCGACAACGAGACCACCGCCCCTGCCGAGCCGTGAGAGACCAGGAGCTGCAAGAACATCTCGAAACCTTCGTCCCCTTGATGCCACGGCTCGGAAAAGCGCAGCTTGTCGGTGATTCCCACCACGAGCTGCTTCTCCACCGGCCCCTTCTCACCATCCGCCCGCAGCACATAGGTGGTCTCCGCGGTCCTCGCCGGGCCCCGCACCTGCCCGTTGACCGGCACCGACCCGATATCCGGAGAGATCGAGGCCGCCACCGCGGACCGCGTCTTCCAGGCCAACTCCACGGGATACCCCGGGACGGTGGCGGCGGGGTTGGCGGTGAAGCTCTCGATCTCCACCGGTTCCACCGTCACCGTTACCGGCTCGCGCCGTGAGCGCTGGGAGACCGGGCTGAGGGCCTCCAGCACATAGGTGGTGGAGCGGGTGGGAAAGACGTCCAGGTCGCCGTCGGGGGGCAACGGATGGTCCTCGCCGGGACTCACCGTCACACTCTGGGCATTCCAGGTGGTCC
>JAXHTF010000062.1 GCA_034211275.1 Acidobacteriota bacterium | reverse complement strand
CGGGGTATTGGGTGGCGTCGCCGGGGAGCGATCTGTCGGAGGACGCCCTGCGCCGGGCCCTCGGGGAGGCCTTGCCGGAGTACATGGTGCCCTCGGCGCTGGCGCGTCTGGATTCGCTGCCGCGGAGCTCGACGGGGAAGATCGATCGCCGATCGCTGCCGGCGCCGGTGTGGGGGACGGGCGCCTCGGAATGCTCCGGCGGCGGCCGGGCTCCGGAGACGGAGACGGAGCGCCGGCTGGCGGCGCTGTGGTGCGAGGTCTTGGAACGGGACGAGGTGGGGGCAGACGAGGATTTCTTCGAGCTCGGCGGCCACTCCCTGAGCGCCGTTCGACTGATGAATCGGGTCGGAGAGGTCTTCCGTCCGCTACCCCTGGCGGAGCTCTTCCAGCATTCCACCGTGGCGCGCTTGGCGCAGGTGTTGGACGCGAGGCCGGAGGTGTTTGGGACCTCCTCATCTGGGGCCTCCTCATTAGGGCCTACTGTTGCCCGGGCATCCTCCGTGGTACCGCTCCAGACCGTTGGCGACGGACCGCCGGTGGTGCTGATCCACCCCGCTGGGGGCACGGTGTTCTGCTATCGCGCCCTGGCCCAGAAGCTAGGGAGCGAGGAGCTCGGGGACGAGCCCCTGGAGCTCCAACGGCCGGTCTACGGCGTGCAGGCACCGGAAGTGGAGGGAGAGCTGATCTCCTCCTTGCAAAGCGCGACCTCGTTGGAGAGCATGGCCGAGAGCTACATGGAAGCTTTGATGGAGCATCCGGACCTGGCCCCGGTGGTGCGGTCCGGAGACTGGACGCTGGGCGGCTGGTCCATGGGCGGTCTGGTGGCCTACGAGATCGCGTTGCAGCTGCACCACCGTGGGCTGCCGGTGCCGCCGCTGGCGCTGGTGGATGCCTGGGTGCGGCCGGCCCGGGGATACGCCGCCCAGGGAGATCTGGTGGACGCCTTCCTGCGGCAGCTGGGTTTGCCGCCGGAACGCCGGCAGCGGGTGGAGCGGGCGGTGGTGGGGGACATCCCGGGGGGAGAGGGCGAGGAGGTGGTGGAGGGCTTGCCTTTGGGGCGGCTGTTCACCGTTTTCCGCCATCACGCCCGGCTGTGGAAGAGCTATCGGCCGCGGCCCTGGCCGGTTGGGTTGGAGGCGGCGCAGAGCATCGTGTTGTGGCAGGCGGAGGAGATTCCGCCGGGGGTGGAGGGCCGGGCCGCTGACGGTTGGAGAGACCTGGGGCCCGGATTGTTGGAGATCCGCTCGCTGCCGGGCGATCATTTTTCTTGTCTCGAAGGGGCCGCTGCGCGGCGGCTGGTTGCGGCGTGGGCCGCTGAACCACCGCGCCGCGCAGCGATGGTGGTCCCGGAAGGTTCCCGCGAGGAGGGCTGACTCATGTCGTTGATGCAAGACCTACGCTTTGGGCTGCGGGTGCTGTCCCGCCGGCCGGCTTTGACCGCGGCGGCGGTGGCCTGCCTGGCTTTGGGCATCGCCTCGGTGACGGCGGTGTTCAGCTTTGTCGACGGCGTGCTGTTGCGCCCCCTGCCGTACCCGGATTCGGATCGGGTGGTGGTGGTGTGGAATCAATTCCTCGGCAAGGACGTGCCCAAGGCGCCGTCCTCGGGTTGGGAGTTCGAGGACCATCGGGACCACGGCCAGAGCTTCGAGGCCATCGCCGGCTTCATTCCCTGGGATTACAACCTCACCGGCAGCGGCGAGCCGGTGCGGGTGGAGGGCTGCCGGGTTTCCGCCGCCCTCTTCCCCATCCTCGGCGCTCAGACCCAGCTGGGGCGCACCTACACCCTGGAGGAAGAGGCGAATCAGGAGAAGCTGGTGGTGATCAGCCACGGTCTGTGGCAGCGGCGCTTCGCCGGTGATCCGGAGATCGTCGGTGAGACTCTCTCCCTCGACGAGGTGCCCTACGAGATCGTCGGCGTGCTGCGGCAGGATTTCCTCTTTCCCCTGGCTCAGGCGGACGTTTGGGTGCCCTTCACTCCCAATCCGGCCATCCCCCGGCGCATGCGCGGCGTGCGCATGGTGGCGCGAATCCCCTCCGAGGCCGGCCTGGAGCAGGCGCAGTCGGCGTTGGACGGTTTGGCGGAGCGCTTCCGTCAGGAGCATCCGGATCTCTACCCCGAGGAGGCGGGCTTCGGCATTCTGGCGGTGCCGGTGCGGGAGGAGATCCTGGGAGACGTGCGCCCGCTGCTCCTGGCGCTGCAGGGGGCGGTGGCGTTGGTCCTGCTCATCGCTTGCGCCAACGTCGCCAATCTGCTGCTAGCCCAGAGCGCCGCCCGCAGCCGCGAGATGGCTCTGCGCACCGCCCTGGGAGCGGGACCGGGGAAGCTCATGCGCCAGCTGCTGGTGGAGAGCCTGGTGCTCTCTCTTCCCGCTGGGGCTTTGGGGCTGGCGCTGGCCTGGGTGGGCGCGAAGATTCTGGTGGCCTACGGGCCGGGGGACGTGCCCCGGCTGCAGGAAGTGACGGTGGATCTGCGGGTGGCGGGTTTCGCCCTGGCTTTGACGGTGATTACCGGGGTGATCTGCGGCTTGGTACCGGCGCTCAAGGCGTGCCGCCCGGAGCTGGTGGAAACCCTCAAGGAGGGCGGCAAGACCGCCGACACCGGCTCCGGCCGCAACTGGTTGCGCAGCGGTCTGGTGGTGGCGGAGATCGCCCTGGCGGTGACGGTGCTCATCGGCACCGGACTGACGCTGCGTAGCCTGCAGCACATGATGGCCACGGATCCGGGTTTCCGCGTCGACAATCTGTTGACGGTGCAGCTGGAGCTCTCGGGCTCGAAGTATCGCCGGTCGCCGGAGCGGCTGGGCTTTTACACCTCGCTGCTGGAAGAGCTGGAGGCGCTACCGGGAGTGCAGGCGGTGGGTTTGAGCTCTGCCCTGCCGCCGGCGCACCGCCTGGTGGGGGGCATCCCGACGGTGGAGAATCGGGTGGTGGACTCGGGCACCCAGGACAGCGTGGTGCGCTATGGCTCGATCAACCCGGACTATTTCGACGCTCTCGACATCAGCGTGCTCCAGGGGCGTGCCTTCGACAGCCGGGACGGCTTCGAGGATCTCAAAGTGGTGATCATCGATTCGGCGCTGGCGGAACGCTACTGGCCCGGCCAGAGCCCACTGGGCCGGCGGCTGTCCCTCCCCGGCATCGAGCCCGACGGCACCTGGCGTACGGTGGTGGGAGTGGTTTCCCAGGTGCGGGATCAGGGCCTCGGCACCGACATCACCGAGCATCTATACGTGCCCTATTCGCAGCTGCCGCTGGGGGCCATGGGGGTCGCGCTGCGCACCGCCGGAGACCCCATGGCCGGGGTCGAGGCCCTGCGCTCGGCGGTTTGGGAGGTGGATCCAGCGCAGCCCCTGGCGGAAGTCCAGCCCATGGAGCAGCGCCTCGCTTCGACCCTCGCCCAGCCGCGGTTCAACACATTCCTCTTCTCCCTCTTCGGCATTGTTGCGCTGCTGCTGGCGGCCATCGGCGTCTACGGCGTGATGGCCTACACGGTGTCCCAGCGGCGCCAGGAGATCGGCATGCGCATGGCCCTGGGGGCCTTGGCCAAGGATGTGGTCTCCCTGATCACTTACCGGGCTCTGGGACTGGCGGCGGCGGGCATTGCCGTCGGCCTGGTTCTTTCCTGGCTCCTTGCCCAGGCGCTGGACAGCTTCCTCGAGGGCCTCACCTACGGTGTCGGCACCGGCGACCTGTTGACCTTCTTGGCGGTGCCGTTGGTGCTCGCCGGCCTGGCGTTGCTGGCAGCCTACCTACCGGCGCGCCGAGCTACGCGCATCGATCCGCTGGTGGCGCTGCGGCACGAGTGACGGCAGTTGCCTTCGCCGGTGTCTTGATGCTGCGGGTGTGCTTCAGGGGTTGCGTGATCACGGTCTTTTGAAGACGACTCGCGAAATTTGTCATCAGTCCTATAATTAGTTTCTTGGCCTAATTCCTCCGGGCGGCGACCCCGGATTCTGCTTTTGGCGTTCCAGGGGCTCCCTCGGAAGACCGCGCTGGCAGGTCTCATGCTCGGGCGGACTGTGCCGCCTTGGGCTCCCTTCGGCATGCCTTCGATAGGTAGGCGTTGGCAGGAGACTGCCGGAAGATGAATGCTGGCACAGGAGTGCCGGCGGGAGAGGGCATTCTCAATGCACGAGGACCGACCAACCTCCAAGACCGTGGGCGGGCGGCAGCAGCCGCCGGACAAGCTGCGCGAACGGCTGCGGCGAGCCCGCGCCCGGCTGTCAACGACCGGCACCATCGATGCCCACCCCCGCCATCCCGGGGAGACCATGCCTCTCTCCCTCGCTCAGGAGCGGCTGTGGTTCCTCGATCAGCTCCTGCCGGGCACCGCGCTTTTCCTCCTCTGCCGCTCCCAGCGCCTCCAGGGCAGTCTCGACGTCGGGGCTCTGGAGCTGGCCTTGCGCCGCCTCCTGGAGCGCCACGAGATCCTGCGCACCGCCTTCGTCGCCGAGGAGGGGACTCCGCGCCAGCGGCCCCGGAGCCTGGAAGAGCTGGACGCCGAGCTGGGGTTGCCGGTGGTCGACCTCCGGGGGCTCCCCGAGGACGCGCGGGAGGTGGAACGGCGGCGGATCGAAGGCCGGGAGGCCCGGCGGCCCATGGACCCTCGGCGGGCGCCGCTGCTGCGGTGGCGGCTGCTGCGCCTGGGGCCGCGGGATCACGTCCTGCTCTTCACCCTGCATCACCTGGTCTTCGACGGCTGGTCGTTCTCCGTGCTCTTCCACGACCTGGCGGCCTGCTACCGAAGCGAGAGCTGCGGTGAGCCGGGGCTCGAGCCGCTGCCCATCCAATTCGCGGACTTCGCCCGCTGGGAGCGCCAGGAAGTGGGGAGCCCGCAGCTGCAGGAGGTGGGGAGCCAGCAGCTGAATGGCCAGCGACCCGGCCAGCGAATCGAGGAGGGCGCCGGGGCCGAGGAGCTGGCCTGGTGGGTGCGGCGGTTGGAGGGCTTGGAGCCTTTGGAGTTGCCCGCTGACCGGCCCCGCAGCGCCGAGCGCGGTCTCGACGCCGGTCAGCTGGCGGTGGCGCTGCCGCGAGATCTGGTGCAGCGGCTGGAGGAGCGGGGAGCGCAGAACGGCGCCAGCCTGTTCATGGAGCTGCTCGCCGCCTGGACCGCGGTCTTGATGCAGTGGGCCGGGCGCTCCGATGTGGCGGTGGGAACGCCGGTGGCGGGGCGGGGCCGGCGGGAGCTGGAGAAGCTGGTGGGCTTCTTCGTCAACACCGTGGTGCTGCGCTGCGACGGCGGTGGCGATCCGAGCCTGGACGAGCTTTTGGAGCGCTGCCGGGAGGTGACTCTAGAGAGCCTGGCCCGGGCCGAGGTGCCCTTCGCCCGGGTGGTGCAGGCGGTGGCGCCGGAGCGCGGCCTGGGGCACGCGCCTCTCTACCAGGTCACGCTTTCTCTCGAGAATACGTCTCCCCGGAGCACGGGTTTGCAGCTTCCCGGCGTCGAGGCGGCGCCGCTGGAAGTAGTGCCCCGGGGGCTTACGGATCAAGATCTGACCCTTGCTCTCCAGCCCGGCGTTCTCCAGTCTGGCGTTCTCCAGTCTGGCGCTCTCCAGTCTGGGGATGGGAGGGTGGGGCTGACGGGAGCCCTGCTCTACCGCCGGGATCTTTTCGATTCCACCACCGTCCTGCGCCTGTTGGGGCATTGGCGGCGGGTGCTGGAAAGCCTGGTCGATGAGCCCGATCTGCGGCTCTCGCAGCTTTCTCTGCTCACCTCCGGCGAGCATCACCAGCTGCTGTGGGAGTGGGCTTCCGGCGCTGGCCGAGGCCTCGAAGCTCGGGCGGAGCAGACCGTCCTCCACCGGGTGCTGGCGCAGGCTCGGCAGCAGCCGGAGGCCGTGGCGGTGGTGGGAGCGGACGGAACGACGCTGAGCTATGGAGAGCTGGAGGAACGATCCCGGTGTTGGGGAGCCTGGCTGCGCCGCCGAGCGGTGCACCCGGGCGTGCCGGTGGCTCTTTGCCTGGGGCGTTCGGAGGCCTTGGCGGTGGCGGCGCTGGCGGTGTGGCGGGCCGGCGGCGCCTATCTGCCCATGGATCCGAGCCACCCGCCCCAACGCCTGGCGTTCATGGCCGCGGATGCCGGCGCAAGCCTGGCGCTGGTGGAGCCGGCGGCGTCGCCGGAGCTGCGGTCGGCGCTGGCGGAGTCGGGGGTGGCAGCGGCGGCAATAGACGCCTATGAGCCGCCGGCGGGGATGGGCGATCCGGCCCTACCCCTCCAGGTGCCCCAACCCGAGTCGCGCCCTGAGCCTCGAGATCCGGCCTACCTCATCTACACCTCCGGCTCCACCGGTCGTCCCAAGGGCACCCTCTTGACCCACGGCGGGCTGGAGGCCTTGGTGGCTTGGCACGGCGAAGCCCACGGCGTGGGGCCGGAGTCCCGCTGCACTCTGCTGGCGGGAACCGGTTTCGACGCCTCGGTGTGGGAGCTGTGGTCCGCCTTGGGGTTGGGGGCGAGCCTGGCGGTGGTGCCTCCGGAGACGGCGGCGTCGCCGCAGTGCCTGGCGGAGCTGTTCCGGCGTCGGCGCATCACCCACACCTTCCTGCCCACGCCGCTGGCGGAGGCGCTGCTGGACGAGCTGGTCGCCGAGGCGGCGCCGCCGCTTTCCGAGTCCGGGGAGCCCCTGGTGGTGCTCACCGGCGGTGATCGCCTACGCCGCCGCCCGGCCGCCGGAGCTCCCCTGCGGCTGGTCAACCACTACGGCCCGACGGAGGCGACGGTGGTGGCGACCTGGGGGACGGTGGCTCCGGAAGCCGGCTCGTCGAGCTCCTTGCTCCCGACCATCGGACGTCCTCTGCCGGCGCTGGAGGCTCGGGTGGTGGGTTTGGGGCTGGAGCTTTTGCCCGTGGGCGTGCCCGGCGAGTTGGTGCTCGGCGGCGCCGGCCTGGCCCTGGGCTATCTTCGCCGGCCCGCCGCCACCGCCGCCGCCTTCGTCCCCGACCCCTGGGCGCTAGAGCCCGGCGCACGGATCTACCGTACCGGCGACCGGGTGCGCTGGACGCCGGTGGGGGAGCTGGAATTCCTCGGCCGGGGGGACGATCAGGTCAAGGTGCGGGGTTTCCGCATCGAGCTGGGGGAGATCGAGGCGGCACTGGCGGCGTTGCCGCAGGTGACGGCGGCGGCGGTGCTGGCGCAGCGGGGGCCAGCGGGGGTGCAGTTGGTGGCCTACGTATGCCCTCGGGACGACGTTTTGGACCGGGCGGAGCTGGAACGCTCGCTAGCCGAGGGGCTGCCGGAGTACATGGTGCCCACCGCCTGGGTGCCGCTGGAGGAGATGCCCCTCACCGCCAACGGCAAGATCGATCGGAGGCGTCTGGCAGCCCTCGAAGCTCCGAGGGCCGAGCCTGCATCCCGCCAGCCTCTGGGGATCTGGGAGGAGCTGGTGGCGGCCTGCTTCCAGCAGCTGCTGGAGGTCGACGCGGTCCACGCCGACGATGACTTCTTCGCCCTGGGCGGCCACTCGCTCCTCGCCACCCGCTTGGTCGCGCGCGTCGCCGAGGCGACGGGGGCAATCCTGACTCTGGAGGACCTCTTCCGAGCACCGACGGTGGCGGGACTGGCGGCGATCCTGGAGCGAGAGCAGCAGTCCGGCGACGCCGCGGTGGCGGACCGCCCCCAGCCGGACATCCGGGTCGTGCCTCGTACCGTCGACAGCCTTCCGATGACCCTGCCGGCGTCGCCGGCGCAGCACAGCCTGTGGCTGGCGGAGCAGCTGGAGGAGGGGTCGGCGGCCTACGCAGTGCCCTTGGCGGTTGAGTTGCGGGGAAGGTTGGACGTGCGGCGGTTGGTGGCGTCGCTGGAAGCGGCGGTGCGGCGCCACGAGACCTTGAGGACGACCCTGCGCCTGGAGGCCGGGGTGCCCGGAGGGATGCCCGTGCAGGAGATTCATCCCCCCGCACCGGTGGTCCTGCCTTGCCTCGATCTGCAAGGCCTGGGGGCCGAGGCCGCGGTGCATGCCCAGGAGCTGGCGGAGGCTTGGGTGCGGCGGCCCTGGGATCTGCGCCGGGGGCCGCTGTGGCGCGGGCTGCTCCTGCGCCGTGGCGGCGTGGACTCTCCGGCGGATCACCTGCTGGTGCTCAGCCTGCACCACATCATCGCCGACGGCTGGTCGGTGGGGGTGTTGTTGGACGAGCTGGGCCGAGGCTACGGCTCGGGAAGCTCGGCGGCGGCGCTCCCCGACCTGCCGATGCAATTCGCCGACTTCGCCGCCTGGCAGCAGCGGCGCCTGGAACTGGCCGCCGGGGAAGCCTCGGCGGCGGAGCTGGCCTGGTGGCGCGAGGAGTTGGAAGGGATCGAGGTTCTGGAGCTGCCGGCGGATCGCCCGCGGCCGCCCCGCCACTCGGTGGCCGGGGCCCGCTGGCCGGTGCGCTACGGCCCGCGGGTCACCGGCGCCCTCCAAGGCCTCGCGGACCGCGCGGGGGGCACTCTTTTCCTGGCGGTGCTGGCGGTGCTCCAGGGCTGGCTCTATCGTCTCACCGGTTGCATGGACTTCGCCGTCGGCAGCCCGGAGGCGGGCAGAGATCTGGCGGGGGTGGAAGGCCTCATCGGCTATTTCGTTCACCTGCTGGTACTGCGCGGCCGGATCTCCGGGGAAGAGTCGCTGGAGCAGCGCCTGGCCTCGGCGCGGGAGCGCATGGTCCGCGCCTATGGTCACCGTCACACGCCCTTCCATCGGCTGGTGGAGGAGCTGTCGGAGGATCGGGACGCGGCTCACACACCGCTCTTCCAGGTGCTCTTGGCGATGGACGGCGGCGCTCCGGCGGAACGAACTTGGGGTGATGGGGATCGCCTCCTGGAGGTCCGGCCGGTGGCGGTGGAGACGGGGATCTCGAAGTTCGACCTCAGCCTCGCCCTCAGCCGCCGGGGGGATGAGCTGGTGGGGCATTGGGTGTACTCCACGGCCCTCTTCGACCGCACCACCATTCAGCGGTGGGCGGTGTCCTGGGGGCGATGGGCGCTGGCGGCGGCGGACGGCGAGGCTCTGGACCGCATCCTGCTGCTCGCTCCCGCCGAGGCGCATCAGCTCTTGGTGGAGTGGAATCGGGGCCGGGAAGAGTATCTCTCCAACGGTCTCGCCGGTGAGTCGGCCTTCGAGCTGGTCGCCGCCGCTGGGATGGAGACTCCGGAGGCTCCGGCGCTGGTCTTCGAAGGGGAGAGCTACTCCTACGCCGAGCTGCTGGAGGGGGCACGCACCCTGGCCGGTGAGCTTCGCCGGCTGGGGGTCGGTGCGGATCGCTTGGTGGCGGTGTGCGCCGAGCGCTCCCCGGTGCAGGTGATGGCCCTGCTGGCGGTGCTGGCAGCCGGCGGCGGCTACCTGCCGCTGGATCCGGAGCTGCCGGCGGAGCGTCTCGAGCTGATGATCCGGGATAGCGCTCCGGTCCTGGCGCTGGCGGATGGCCGGGGCCGGGGGCTGCTGGCGGAGATCTCGCGCGGTGATGGGGGGCTGACGCTTCCGATCCTGGCACTGGAGGAGTGGGACTTCGGCCAGCGCCGAGAAGGCCGGGAAGAGGGGGTCCCGCCGGGCTTGCCCAGGGCTTGCCCGCTGGGGCTTGCCTACGTGATCTACACCTCCGGTTCCACCGGCCGGCCCAAGGGCGTGATGATCTCCCACGGCGCTCTGGCCAATCGCCTGCGCTACGCCCGGGCGCTGGACTTCCGCTCCGACGACGCCTTCCTGCACAAGACGACGCTGGCCTTCGACGTCTCGGTGCTGGAGATCTTCGGTCCTTTGGTTGCCGGGGGTCGGGTGGTGATGGCTCGGCCCGGTGGCCAGCAGGACGCGGAGTATTTGACCCGGCTCATCGCCGACCAGGGAGTCACCCAGGCGTCCTTTCCTCCGACCCTCTTGGAGGCTTTGTTGGCCAGTCCCCGGGTGGAGGAGATGGGCACCCTGCGCACCGTCATCACCGGCGGTGAGACGGTCTCGGCGGATCTTCCCGGCCGCTTCTACCCGCGCCTCGACGCCGATCTGCTCAACCGCTACGGACCCACCGAGACCACCGTCTCCGTCACCTCCTGGCGCTGCCGGCGCCGCGGGGAGAAGCCGTTGCCCATCGGCCGGGCCACCGCCGGCACCCGGCTCTACGTGCTCGATGCGGGGCTGCGGCCGCTGCCACAGGGAGCGGTGGGGGAGCTCTGCCTGGGCGGTCCCGGGGTCGCCCGCGGCTACTCGGGGAGACCGGCCGACAGCGCCGGGGTCTTCGTGCCGGATCCTTTCTCCAGCCAGCCGGGAAGCCGGATGTACCGCAGCGGCGATCTGGTGCGCTGGCGCCACGACGGTGCCCTGGAGTTCGTCGGTCGCGCCGACGGGCAGGTCAAGGTGCGAGGCTTCCGCATCGAGCTCGGGGAGGTGGAGGCGGCGCTGCGCGGGCTGCCGGCGGTGGGGGATGCGGTGGTGGTGCCCCAGGGGGCGGGAGCCCGGCGCCGGCTGGTGGCCTTCATCGTTCCGCTGGTGGAGGGCCCACCGGCGTCCGGGGGCCGGCCCTTCGAGGGGGACGGATGGGCCGAGACCCTCCGCGCTCGGTTGCCGGAGTACATGGTGCCGTCGGCGCTGGTGACCCTGGAGGCTTTCCCCCTCACTCCCAGCGGCAAGGTGGATCGCCGGGCTCTCTCCCGGCGGGCTCCGGAGCCGGAGGCGGCGCCCTACCGGCCACCGGTCACGGATCTCGAATGCCGCTTGGCAGCGGCCTGGCGAGAGGTCTTGGGGCTGCCCCGGGTAGGCCTCGACGACGACTTCTTCGACCTCGGCGGGCATTCCCTGCTGGCCACCCGATTGGTGTCCCGGCTGCGGGAGCTGCTGAGGATGGAGCTGCCCCTGCGGGCCCTGTTCGAGGCTCGGACAGTGGCGCGGCTGGCGGCGCACATAGAGGCTTTGGAGGCCTCTCCGGAGAGGGCGGAGGGGGCCGGCGAGGAGGAGCTGCGGCCTCGGCCCCCGGGGGAAGATGCTCCCCTCTCCTTCGCCCAGGAGCGGCTGTGGTTTCTCGACCGCTTGGATCCCGGCAGCACCGCCTACACCCTGCGCGGCGCTCTGCGGCTGGGGGCCGCCGTCAACGCCGGCCGCCTGGCCGCGGCTTTGGGACGGGTGGCGGTCCGCCAGGAGTCGCTGCGGACAGTGTTTTTGGAGCGACGGGGAGCTACGAAGGAGGTTGGGGACGGGGCCGTGCAGCGCGTGCTGCCGGCGCCGCGGGTGTGGAGGCCGCTGCCGCTGGTGGATCTGCGCCGGCTTCCGGAAGCAGGGCGCCGCCGCGAGTTGGTGCGGCTGGCGGACGCCGATGCCGCCCGTCCCTTCGATCTCGGCCGGGGGCCGCTGTGGCGCTTCGTTCTGGTGCGTCTTCAGGGCGGCCCCGGCGGGGAAGGCGAGAGCCACCGGCATACGCTGCTGGTGACCCACCATCACATCGTTTCCGACGGCTGGTCGAATCGGGTGCTGGCCCGGGAGCTTGACGCTTGCTACGGAGCGCTGGAGCGGGGAGAAGAGCCGGCGCTGCCACCGCTGCCGATCCAATATGGCGACTTCGCCGCCTGGCAGCGCCGCTGGGCAGCGGGGCCGGCGCTGCAACGCCAGCGGGAATATTGGCGCCGGGAGCTCGCCGGTGCCGAGGTCCTCGGCCTGCCCACCGACCGACCCCGGCCGCCGGTGCAGTCGCTGCGCGGGGCGGACCTGGTGAGCGAGCTCGACGAGTCGCTGACCGAGGGTCTGGAGGAGCTGGCGCGGAGCTGCGACGGCACCCTCTTCATGGTTCTCCTGGCTGCCCTGCAGGGAGTCCTGGCGCGGTATGGCGCGGCCCGGGAGGTCACCGCCGGCACCTTCATCGCCGGTCGCAACCGCCGGGCGCTGGAGCCCCTCATCGGCTTCTTCATCAACCACCTGGCCCTGCGCACGGACCTGTCCGGAGACCCGCCGGTCCGGGAGCTGTTGGGACGGGTGCGAGACGTCACCCTCGGAGCCTACGCCCATCAAGACCTGCCCTTCGAGCGGGTCATCGAGGCGGTGGGGCCGCCGCGGGACCCCTCCCGAACCCCGATCTTCCAGGTGGCGCTGCTGCTACAGAATCTGCCCACCGTACCGCCGGGGGCCCTCGAGGCGAGATGGGAACGCCTGGAGGAAGGAGCGGAGCGTTCGGAGTTCGACCTCACTCTGGTGGCCGGCCGGCCCGACGGAGCCGCTGGGGAACGACCCCGCGGGGGGCTGAAGCTGCGGCTGATCTACTCCGCCGAGCTCTTCGACCCCAGCACCGCCCGGCGGCTACTGGAGGGGTTGCGGCGCTGGCTGGCGTCGGCGGTGGAGGAGCCGCAGCAGCGGCTATCCCGGTTGCCTCTCCTCTCCGCTTCGGAGGAGCATCAGCTTCTGTGGGAGTGGGCAGCGGGGGGGGCGCGGGAGGAACTCGCTGCAGGAGCCGAAGAGACGAGCCTCCACGGCCTGGTCTTCGCCGCCGCGGCGCGGGCTCCGGCGGCGACGGCGGTGGCCTGGCCCGACGGCCAACCGGCGCTGACCTACGGCGAGCTGGCTCGCCGGGCCACGGCCTTGGCCCGGCGTCTCGAAGCCTCGGGGGAGATCAGCCCCGACACCATCGTGGGCCTTTGCATCGGGCCGCGACCGGAGCTATCGGTGGCGATGCTGGGCGTCCTCGAGGCCGGAGCGGCCTATCTACCGCTGGATCCCACCTATCCCCCGGAGCGCCTGCGGCTGATGCTCGAGGATTCCGCAGCGGCGGCGGTGTTGTGCACGGCGGACCAGGAGGATGACTTGGACCGTCTGACCTCGTTGCCACGGTGGGTCGTAGCCCTGGACGGTGGGGACGAGGATGGCCAGCCGCGGAATGGCGCTCGCCCCGTCCATCCCCGGCAGCTCGCCTACATCATCTACACCTCCGGCTCCACCGGTCGTCCCAAGGGGGTGGCGGTGGACCAGGCCAATATCTCCCGCTATGCGCGGGCGGCGGCGGCGCTGCATGGTCTGAGCCCTGAGGACCGTTCACTGCAGCTGGCCTCCATCTGCTTCGATGCCAGCGCCGAGGAGATTTGGCCCTGCCTGATCACGGGGGCGACGCTGGTGCTGCGGGGGCCCGTCATCCTCGACTCGCCGGCGGCGTTTCTCGAGGCCTGCACCGGTGCCGGCCTCACCGTGGTGGACATCCCCACGGCCTTTTGGCAGGAGCTGATCCTGGCGCTGGAGGAGCAGCCGTCGCTGCGGCTGCCGCCGGCGTTGCGGCTGGTGATCATCGGCGGCGAGGCGGCGCGGCCGGATTCGGTGGAGCGCTGGCGGCGAGTGGCGGGGGCTTCGGTCGGTCTGCTCAACACCTACGGTCCCACCGAGACGACGGTGGTGGCCAGCACTTGGAGGGGCGGGGCCTTGCCGGCGGGGCAGCCGGTGCCCATCGGCGAGCCGCTGGTGGGAACCCGAGTCTTCGTCACCGACGCCTACCAGCTCCTGGTGCCGGAGGGAGCCCTAGGAGAGCTACTCATCGGCGGCGACGGCGTGTCCCGAGGTTATCTGGGCCGTCCGCGGCTGACGGCGGAGCGCTTCGTACCCAATCCCTGGCCGGATTCGAGCTGTGGCGAACGCGGTGGCCGGCTCTACCGCAGCGGCGACCTGGTGCGCTGGCGCCGCGGCGGCGTGCTCGAATATCTGGGACGGATCGACCGCCAGATCAAGGTGCGGGGCTTCCGGGTGGAACCGGGGGAGATCGAGGCGGCGTTAGCGGACCATCCGGGAGTGTCTGGCGCTGCGGTGGACGTCGACTCGGCGGGCCGGTTGGTGGCGTGGCTGGTTCCCGTCGCCACCGCGCCCCTGTCGACGGACGAGCTGCGGAGCTGGTTGTCCGCGAGGATGCCGGAGCATCTGGTGCCGAGCTTCTTCGTACCTCTGGAGCACTTCCCCTTGACCCGCTCGGGGAAGGTGGATCGGAGGGCGCTGCCGGCGCCGGCGACGGTGGAGCCGGAGGGGCAGCGGTCGCGGCCACCGGCCAATCCCCTGGAAGAGCTTCTGGTGGATTTGTGGGGCGAGGTCTTGGAGCTGGACACCGCCGGCGTCGACGATGACTTCTTCGCCGTCGGCGGCCATTCGTTGCTGGCCACCCGCGTGGTGAGCCGGCTGCGTCGGCGGCTGGAGGTGGAGCTGCCGCTGCGCCAGCTCTTCGAGACGCCGACGCCGGCGCGGCTGGCGCCGGTGCTGGCGGAGCTCCTGGCGGAGGAGCCGGCGGGAGACTCTTTGGAAGAAGCTCCGGCCTTGGTTCCGGTTTCCCGGGATCAGCCCCTGGAGCTCTCCTTCGCCCAGCAGCGGCTGTGGTTTCTGGATCGCTTCGAACCCGGCGCGGCCTACAACATTCCGGCGGCGGTACGGCTGCGGGGAGAGCTCGCACCGCGGGCGCTGTCCCGGGCCCTCACCGCCATCGTCGGCCGCCACGAGAGCCTGCGGACGGTGTTCTACCAGGAGGAGCAGGATTCAGGCTCCGGCGGCGCGTCGGAGGATCCGGGGCGGCCTCTGCAGAGGATCCTGGAACCGGTGGTGGTAGTGCCTCCGCTGGTGGATCTGACGAGGCTGGCGCCGGATGGTCGGGAGCGGGAGCTGCAGCGCTTGGCCCTCAGCGAGACGCGGCGGCCCTTCCGCCTCACCCGCGGCCCCCTCTATCGCTTTCTGGTCTTCCGGCTGGGGACTCAACACCACGCCTTCCTCTTCGACTTTCACCACTCCATCGCCGATGGCTGGTCGGTGGGAATCTTCTTGCGTGAGCTGGAGGTGCTCTACGCGGCGTCCCTCGAAGGAGATCCGCCGCACTTTCTACCGCTCCAGCCGCTCCCGCCGCTACCGGTGCAATATGCCGACTTCGCCGCCTGGCAGCGGCGCTGGCTGAGCGGTTCCGTGCTCGAGGAGCAACTCGCCTTCTGGCGCCGTCAGCTGGAAGGGGTGCCGGTGCTGGAGCTGCCCACGGATCGGTCGCGACCGCTGCGGCGGAACCAGCGTGGCGGTGGCGCGCGGCTGGAGCTGTCGGCGGAGACGACGGCGGCGGTGCACGCCCTGGCCCGGAACCTGGGAGCGACGCCCTTCATGGTTCTGCTGGCGGCGTTCTATGGCTTGTTGGCGCGGCTCTCGGGGCAGCGGGATCTGGCGGTGGGAACCCCCATCGCCTGCCGCACCCGGGAGGAGCTGGAAGGGCTGGTGGGCTTCTTCGCCAACACCCTGGTGCTGCGGGCGGATCTGTCGTCGTCTCCTTCGCTGGAAGAGATGATCCTCGCCGTGCGCCGTCAGTCCCTGGGAGCCTACGCTCACCAGGAGGTGCCCTTCGAGAAACTGGTGGAGGAGCTGGCGCCGCGGCGGGATCTGGTGCACACACCGCTCTTCCAGGTGATGTTCATTCTGCAGAACGCCTCTACCCGCCGGTTGCGGCTGGCAGGGCTCGAGACGGAGCGCCTGCCGCTGCGCGCCACCACCGCCAAATTCGACCTGACCTTCGCCCTCCAGGAACGGGACGACCACATCGAGGGGGCGGTGGAATACGACGCCGACCTTTTCCACCGCAGTACTGTCCAGCGCTTTGCGCGCCTCTACGAAGGGCTGCTGGCGGCGGCGCTGGAGGAGCCGGGGCGTTCGCTCTTGAAGCTGTCCTGGTTGGGAGCGGCGGAGCGGCAGCAGCTGCTCATCGAATGGCAAGGTGCTCCAGCTCCGATGCCGGACCGCCAGGGCGAGACGCTGGACCAGCTCTTCGCCGAATGGGTCCGCCGCTGGCCGGAGGAGTCGGCGCTGGCGGCGGCGGCGGAGACGCTGTCTTACAGTGAGCTGGAGCGCCGGTCGGCGAGCCTGGCTCGCAAGCTGAGAGGCCGCGGAGTCGGGCCGGACGTGGTGGTGGGGCTGTGCCTGGAGCGCTCGCCGCGGGCGCTAGTGGCGATGCTGGCGGTGCTGCGGGCCGGCGGCTGCTATTTGCCGCTGGATCCTTCCTATCCCCCGGAGCGGCTGGCCTTCATGGTGCGGGACTCCGGGGCGATCCTGGTGCTGGTGGAGGAGGCGACGGTGTCGCTGATGCCCGAGGAGGTTCCTCGGCTGTTGGCCGCTACGATGGAGGAGAGCGGCTCGACGGAGGAGACTTCTCCTCAGGTTCTGGAAGGCGCCTTGGAGTCCGGGTGCCGGCCGGAGAACCTGGCCTATCTGATCTACACCTCCGGCTCCACGGGCCGGCCCAAGGGAGTGGCCATGCCCCATGGGCCGCTGGTCAACCTGCTGGATTGGCAGCTGCGCCGCTCTTTGGGCGATCGTGCTCGCGGCAGCAGGACGCTGCAATTCGTGCCGCTGAGCTTCGACGTTCATTTCCAGGAGGTCTTTGCCACCTGGGGGTGCGGTGGCACGGTGGTGCTGGTGCCCGAGGAAGCACGGCGGGATGGAGCCCTGTTGCTGCGGGAGCTGGAAGAGCAACGAGTGAATCGGCTGTTTCTGCCCTTCGTGGCGCTCCAGATGCTCGCCGAGGTGGCTCGAGAAACGGGGAAGGGGGCGCCCAGCAGCCTGTGGGAGGTGGTCACCGCCGGTGAGCAACTGCAGGCGACGGATGCCGTGCGCGCCTTCTTCGCCCGCCGTGATGCTCAGGAACCGGCGAGCCTGGAGAATCAATACGGTCCCTCCGAATGTCACGCGGTCACCGGGCTGCGGCTGGGGGCAGATTCGGCTTTGTGGCCGGCCCTGCCGTCCATCGGTTGGCCGGTGGACGGCTGTATCCCGCGGGTGCTCGATGGGATGGGAGCGATCACTCCCATCGGGGTTCCGGGGGAGCTCTTCGTCGGTGGTCTGCTGCCGGCCCGGGGCTATCACCGCCGGCCTCGCCGCACCGCCGAGGCGTTCGGCCCCGATCCCTATGCCAAGACTCCCGGGGCGCGTCTCTACCGCACCGGCGATCTGGTCCGTTGGCTCCCCGACGGCACCCTGGATTTCCTCGGCCGTCGGGACGCCCAGGTGAAGGTGCGGGGCTACCGCATCGAGACCGGTGAGGTGGAGGCGGCCCTGACGGCCCAGCCGGCGGTGCGGGAGGCCGCGGTGGTGGTGCAGGACGGCCCGGCGGGCAAGCGGCTGGTGGCCTGGGCGGTGGTCTCGGAAGAGAGCGCTGGAGCCGGGGAGGCACTGGCAGAAGAACTGCTGGCGGCTCTGCGCCAGCGGCTGCTGGAGCCCATGGTGCCGTCGGCGGTGGGCTTCTTGGCGGAGCTTCCGCGCACTCCCAGCGGCAAGGTGGCGCGGCGGAAGCTGGCGGAGCGGGAGCTGGACCGGGAGGCGGCTGAGGGGCGGCCGCCCCGGGGCCCGCTGGAGGAGCTCATCGCCGGTCAGTGGGCGCAGCTCTTGGGGCGGACGGCGATCACCGCGGAGGATGATTTCTTCGCCCTCGGCGGCCACTCGCTGCTGGCCACCCGGGCGGCGACGCGGCTGGGGCAGGCGCTGGGGGTGGAGGTGCCGGTGCGGGCGCTCTTCGAGGCTCCGACGGTGGCTCGCCTGGCGGTGTGGGCGGAGGCGGCGCTGGCGGCAGAGGAGCGGGTGGCACCGCTGCCGCCTCTCGTCGGCTGTCAGGGTCCCGGCGATGCGCCGGCTTCCTACGGCCAGCGCCGGATGTGGTTCCTCCATCGACTGGACCCTGAAAGCCCGGCCTACAATGTGCCGACTCAGCTGTGCCTTCGGGGAGCTCTGGCGGTGGCGGTGCTGGCCCGAGCACTGGGCGAGCTGGTGCGCCGCCACGGCAGTCTGCGCACGGTCTTCGTGCCCATGGCCGACGCCGAGATGGAGGGGGCGGAGGACGTAGCGCAGAGGGTCCTGGAACCGCCGCCGGAAGGCTGGGCTGCGAACCTGCCGGTGGTGGATCTGGGGGCTCTCGGGCCGGTGGTGGCCGAGGAGGAGGCCCGGCGGTTGGCGCGTCGGGAGGTGACCCGCCCCTTCGACCTGGAGCGCGGTCCGGTGACCCGCTGGCTGCTGCTCCGGCGGTGGGATCCGAGCTCGGCGGAGCCGGTGCACGACCTCCTTCTCGATCAGCATCACATCATCTCTGACGCCTGGTCCGTGGGCTTGGTGTTGAAGGAGCTGGCGAGCCTATACAACGCCTTCCGCCGTGATGAGCCGTCGCCGCTCAGGGCGCTGTCGGTGGACTATGCCGCCTACGCCCGATGGCAGCGCGAGGCTTTGGGTGGAGAGGCGCTGGAACGGCGGCTGGAGCCCTGGCGTCGGCGGCTGGCGGGAGCGCCGGTGCTGGAGCTTCCCACGGACCGGCCACGACCGTCGGTGCGGAGCCAGCACGGGGCCGCATTGCGCTGGTGGCTGGCGCCGGCGGTGGTCGAGGGATTGGAGTCTCTCGCCCAGCGCTCCGGCGCGACCCTCTACATGGTTCTGTTGGCGGGCTTCCAGGCGCTGCTGGGCCGGCTCACGGGGCAGCAGGATCTCACCGTGGGGACGCCGGTGGCGGGGCGGACGGTGCCGGAGGTGGAGCCCCTCCTGGGCTTCTTCGTCAACACCCTGGTGCTGCGGGCGAATCTCGGCCCGGAGCCTGCAACCGATCCATCGGCAGGGCCCTCGGGGCCGGGCTTCGAAGAGCTGATCCAGCGCACCCGCGGCGAGACCCTCGACGCCTTCGCCGGCCAGGAGGTGCCCTTCGAGCGATTGGTGGAAGAGCTGGTTCCGCGGCGGGATCTGGCCTTCACCCCGCTCTTCCAGGCCTTGTTCGCGCTGCAAACCGCTGCCCAGGAGCTTCCCCGGCTCGATGGCTTGGCGACCTCCTGGGGCATCGGGGAGAGCGGTGCGGCGGTGGCTCGCTTCGACCTCAGCTGCATCTTCTGGCGCAGCCCTACCCCTGGGGACGAGAGGCTGGCAGGGTTGCTGGAATACAGCACCGATCTCTTCGACGCCACCACCGTGCAGCGCTTCGCGACGAGCTTCGGGAGGTTGCTGACAGCGGCGGTGGCGGAGCCGGGACTTTCCATCGAGCGGCTGCCGCTGCTGTCTTCGGCCCAGGTGCATCAGCTGCGGGTGGAGTGGAACGACACCGCCAGCCGCTATCCCCGGGAAGGCGATCTCATCGCCGAGCTGCACCGGGTGGCCCAGCGCCAGCCCGAGGCATCGGCGCTGGAGACCGCTGCTGTCGCCGGGCCGAAGCGGGTGATCTCCTACGGCACCCTGCGAGCTTCGGCCAATGCCTTGGCCCATCGACTGCGCTCCTTGGGAGTTGGCGCAGGGGGCGGTGCCGAAGCGCCGGTAGCGCTGCTGCTGGAGCGCTCGCCGGAGGCGATTCTGGCCATCCTGGCGACGGTGGAGGCGGGGGGCGTCTACGTGCCGCTGGATCCAGGCTATCCGCCGGAGCGGCTGGGCTGGTTGCTCGGGGACGTGGCGCCGGCGGTGATCCTCACCGGTTCGGCGGAGGAATCTCCGGCAGAGAAGCTGGGCTGGAGCGGTCCGGTGATCGAGCTCGATGTCGCCACCTGCTGGTCACCGTCGGTGCCGATTCGTCCGCTGCCCGCCGCGGCCCCGGAGCAGCTCGCCTACATCACCTACACCTCCGGCTCTACCGGCCGGCCCAAGGGCGTCGCAGTGACCCGCCGCGGGGTGTTGCGGCTGGCGGTGGATCCGGACTTCCTGGAGCTCGGTCCGGGCCAGAGCGTCCTGCAGCTCGCCCCTCTGCCCTTCGACGCCACTACCGCCGAGGTGTGGTGCGCTCTACTCCACGGGGCTCGGCTGGTGCTGGCGCCGGCGGAGACGCTGAGCTTGGAGCAGCTGGGGAGCCTGATCGAGGACGAAAGGGTGGACACGCTGTGGCTCACGGCGGGCCTCTTCCATCAGATGATCGACGCGGTGCCGGAGCGCTTGACGGGTTTGCGGCAGTTGCTGGCGGGGGGCGACGTGGTTTCCCCGGCTCACGTGCGGCGAACGCTGGAGAAGCTACCGGAGTGCCGCATCCGGAATTGCTACGGCCCGACGGAGAACACCACCTTCACCACCACCGCCGCCATCTGCGGACCCGCCGATCTGCGGGAGACGGTGCCCATCGGCCGGCCGGTGGTGGATACGGGCGTACGGATTCTGGACCGGGCCCTGGAGCCGGCGCCGCCGGGGGTGGTGGGGGAGCTGTGGGCGACGGGGGACGGTCTGGCCCGGGGCTACCATCGCCGTCCGGGGTTGACGGCGAGCCGATTCCTGCCTCTGCCGGACTCGGGGTCGTCGGGGGCCGGTGGTGGCGAGCGTATGTACCGCACCGGCGATCTGGCGCGGTGGCTGCCGGACGGCCGCCTGGAGTTTTTGGGACGCCGGGACGGCCAGGTGAAGATCCGCGGCTTCCGGATCGAGCTCGGGGAGGTGGAGGCGGCGCTGCTTCAGCATCCGGCGGTGGTTTCGGCGGTGGTCTTGGCTGTGGGCTCCGGCGCCGACGACAAGCGGCTGGTGGCCTTCGTAGTGCCTTCGGGGTCGGTGCCTTCCGAGGGTTCGGGCGCAGCCGCCGAGCTGCTGGAATTCCTCCGCGGCAGGCTCCCCGCCTACCTGGTGCCGGCGCTCTGCGCCTTCCTCGACGAGCTGCCCCTCACCGCCCATGACAAGGTGGATCGTCGAGCGCTGCTCCAGCGGGCCGAGGAGCTGGGGCGGGAGACCGCCGGGTCCGAATACCGGGCGCCGGCTTCGGTCCTGGAGGCTCGGCTGGTGGATCTCTTCGCCAGCGTTCTGAATCTTCCGGCGGTGGGGGTGGACGACGACTTCTTCGAGCTCGGCGGCCACTCCCTGTTGGCGACCCGGCTGGTCTCCCGAGCGCGGGTGGTGTTGGGAATCGACTTGCCCCTCACCGCGGTCTTCCACGCGCCGACGGTGGCACAGCTGGCGGAGGTCTTGGACCGGGAAGAGAAGCCGGAGGACGATATTCCGCCGTTGATCCCGGAGGCTGACCCCAACGCTCCGGCACCGCTCTCCTTCGCCCAGCAACGAATGTGGTTCCTGCACCAGCTGGAGCCCCAGAGCACCGCCTGGGGTCTGCCGGTGGCGGTGCGGTTGCGGGGGGACGAAGACCGGGGGGCCTTGGATCTACGGGCCATGGGACTCGCCTGGGGCGAGCTGGAGCGCCGGCAGCAGGTCTTGCGCACGATCTTCCCGGTGGTGGACGGGGAGCCGGTGCAGGAGCTCCAGCCGGCGCGGCGCTGGGGCTTGCCGTCGCTGGTGGATCTCGCGGGGCTGCCACAGCCGGTGCGGGAGGATCTGGCCGCCGGCCTGGTGAAGCGCCTGCTGTCGATTCCCTTCGACCTTTCCCGGGGGCCCGTGTGGCACGCGCTGCTCGTGGGGTTAGGGCCGGAGGAGCATCTGCTGGCGGTCACCCAGCATCACATCATCACCGACGGTTGGTCGCTGAGCCTGTTGTTGTCACAGCTGGGCGAGCTCTACGGGAGCTTTGCGCGGGAGCGGCAGGTACCCGAGCCCGTCGAGCCCTTCGAGCCCGTCGTCCAGTACCGGGACTTCGCTCGCTGGCAGCGGGGCTGGTTGCAGGGTGAGGCGCTGGAACGGCGTCTCTCCTTCTGGCGCCGCCGGCTGGCGGATCCGCCGGTGCTGGAGCTACCCATGGACCGCAGCCGGCCGGCGGTGCGCAGCTCGGCGGGTGCGGTGCATCGACTGCGCCTGGGGGCGGGACTGGTGGAGAGGCTGGAGAGCCTCGGTCGGCGGCGGGGGGCGACCCTCTTCATGGTCCTGCTGAGCGGCTTCCAAGTCTTGCTGGCCCGGCTGTCCGGGCAGCAGGACTTCACCGTTGGCACTCCCGTGGCAGGCCGGGACCGCCGGGAGCTGGAGGAGCTTCTGGGGCTGCTCGTCGATACTGCGGTGATCCGCGCCGACATGGGTGAGGCTCCCACCCTGGAGTCGGTGGTGGAGCGCGTCAAGGTGCAGGTTCTGGAGGCTTTCGAGCATCAGGATCTTCCCTTCGAACGCCTGTTGGAGGAGCTGGCTCCAGAGCGAGACCTGGCCCATACGCCGCTCTTCCAGGTGCTCTTCATCTTGCAGAACGCGGTGGCGACTCACGGTCGCAGGCCCGCCTGGGCCGGTCTCGAAGCGGCGCCGTCGGGGGCTATCCTGGACGTCAACTCGGCGGTGCAGGATCTGACGGTGGTGTGGGTGCCCCGGAAAAATGGTCTGGAGGGTAGCTTCGAGTACAGCACCGCTCTTTTCGACGCCACCACCGTGGCTCGATGGGGTTGGGCCTACCGGCGAGTTCTCGAGGTGATGGTGGAGGATCCGTCGAGGCCGGTGGCGGAGGTGTGCTGGATGAGTCCTGGGCAACGCCATCAGCTGACGGTGGAGTGGAACGACACGGCGTCAGCCTCTCCCGAACTCTTGCCGCGACGCTTCCGCAGCGTGGCGGCGCGTCATCCCGAGCGCGCAGCGTTGTGGGCTGGAGACCGGTCTCTGAGCTATGGCGAGCTTGACGAGAGGGCCGCTCATTGGGCTCGGGAGCTACGAGCTCGGGGGCTGACTCGGGGTGCGAAGGTGGCAGTGCTGGGCCTGCGCACGCCGGAGCTGGTGGCTTCCTTGTTGGGGGTCTTGGAGGCGGGAGCCGCCTATCTGCCGCTGGATCCCGACTTCCCCGTCCGGCGCCTGGCCTGGATGGTGGAGGATGGGGGGCCGGAGCTGGTGCTGGTGGATCCGTCTTTGGAAGAGCTGTTGGACGAGATCGTGGCGGCGGCGGGCGCTGGGGATCTGCCGCGAGTCAGCCTCGGAGGAGGGGCTGCGAGGCCCCCGACGAGGTCCGAGCTGTGCTCTGAGGATCTGACCGGCGAAGGCTTGGATGGCGAGGATCTGGTTGGCGAGGATCTGGCCTACATTCTCTACACTTCCGGCTCCACCGGCCGTCCCAAGGGGGTGGAGGTTCGGCACGGCGGATTGGCCAATCTTCTGGCGACCATGGCCCGGCGCCCGGGGCTGGCCCCGGGGGAACGGCTGCTGGCGGTGACCACGCTGTCCTTCGATATCGCGGCCCTCGAGCTCTTCCTGCCCCTGTGGCAGGGGGGAGAAGTGGTACTGGCGACGCGGGAGGACGCGGTGGATCCGCGGCGACTGTCCAATCTGGTGCAAGACTTCGATGTCGATGTGCTGCAGGCGACGCCGTCCACATGGCGCATGCTGACCTCCTCGGGCTGGCCGGGCCGGTCGAGGCGCTCAGGCGAATCAGGCCTGCGAGCCTGGGCCGGTGGTGAGGCTTTGCCGCCGGAGCTGATGGAGGAGTTGACGGAGCGCTGCGACGAGGTGTGGAACGTCTACGGGCCCACCGAGACCACCATCTGGTCGACGGCGGAAGCCATCGGGCCGGAGAGCCTGGGCTGTGGCCGGGTCTCCGTCGGGCGGCCCGTCGCCAATACGCAGGTCTTGATCGCCGATGGACGGTTGCAGCCGGTACCTCTCGGCGTGACCGGTGAGCTCTTTCTGGGAGGAGCCGGCGTCACCCGAGGATACCGGGGCCGGGGAGATCTCACCGCGGAGCGTTTCGTTCCCGCACCGGATGCGCTGGCGGCCGGGAAACCGGGAGCCCGGCTGTACCGCACCGGCGACCTGGCCCGCTGGCTTCCCGACGGCCGGCTGGACTTCCTCGGCCGGCGGGATCAACAGGTCAAGGTGCGGGGCTATCGCATCGAGCTGGGGGAGATCGAGGCGGCGTTGGAGGCTTGTGAGGAAATCTCCCAGGCAGCGGTGGTGGTGCACGGTGCCGGTAGCGATGGGCAGCTGGTGGCCTATGCCGTGGCCGACGCCGAGCAGGCCCCGCCGTCCCCATCGGCGCTCCTCGAGCGGGTGGCCGAGGCCCTGCCGACCTACATGGTGCCGGCGCGGCTGGTGTGGTGGGAGGCGCTGCCCACCACCCCCAACGGCAAGGTCGACCGCAGACTCCTGAGCCGCCAGCCCCTGGACCTGGACGAACCCATGCCGGAGGCCAAGCAGCCGCCGCGGGATCGCATCGAGGCGGTGGTCGCCGGTGCTTTCGAGAAGGTGCTGGAGATCCGGCCGGTGGGGGTGAACGACGACTTCTTCCGCATGGGGGGACATTCGCTGTTAGCGGTCCGCTTGCTCTCGATGATCGAGGCGGAGCTAGGCCGGGAGATCCCCATGGCGGAGCTCTTCCGCCACTCGACGGTGGAGGGCTTGGCGCTCTGGCTGCGGCGCGAGCTGCCGGCGACGGAGCCGACGCTGGTGCCCCTGGCGTCCGGTGGAGTGGGAGTGCCGATCTTCCTGGTGCATCCGGTGGGCGGCACCGTGCTGTGTTACGCCGAGCTGGCGCGCCACCTTGGAGAGCGACATCCGGTGTTCGGCTTGCAGGCCCGGGGATTGGACGGTGAGGAGCCGCCGCGGGATCGCGTCGAAACCATGGCTGAGGCGTATTTGGACGAGGTGTTGGCGGTAGCGCCGGAAGGGCCGTGGGTGTTCGGTGGCTGGTCCATGGGTGGCGCCGTCGCCTGGGAGATGGCTGCGCAGCTGGTCCGGCGCGGCCGCCAGCCCGGCCCGGTGGTGTTGTTGGACAGCCGCATCGCCGAGGAGGACGAACCGGTGCCGACCCTAGAGGAGGTGGACCGCGCCCTGCTGGCTCATCTGCTGCAGAGCGCGACCAGTCTGCCGGAGGGGGCGGGGTCCGCGGGTCTCGAGGAAGGCTCCCGTGAACAGCGGCTGGAGCGATTGTTGGAGGCGGCACGGCAGGGCGGCGCCTTTCCTCCCGATGTGGACCGGCGGCGGGTGGCCTTGTTGACGCAGGCCATGGGGCGGCACCTGGAAGCCCTCTACCGCTATCGCCCGCAGCCGCAAGAACTGGAGGCCTGGCTATTGCGGGCCACGGCCCCGCCGCCGCCGGGCACGCCGGATCATGGCGATCTCTGGCGGCAAATCGCTCGCAAGGGGTTCCATGAGGTGCAGGTTTCGGGAGACCATTTCTCCATCCTGCGGGGAGACTCGGCGGTACGCATTGCCCGGGAGCTGTTGGAGAGGCTGGCGCGTTGACTCGTGCGTTGATTAGCGCCGTGGTGCTGAAGAACCGCGGGGCGCTGGTCTCGGCAAAATGAATGATCTGATTTGTTGTTGAGGAAGGCGGGCCCATGGAAATGAAAGCACGGTTGGCGGACGGCGGATTCCGCGCCTTCCTATGGATTTGGATCGGGCAGGTGGTTTCCAACCTGGGCTCCGGGCTGACCCGCTTCGCCATCGGCGTGTGGGTCTTTCAGGAGACCGGCTCCGCCACCCGCTTCACTCTCATCGCTTTCTTCGCCACCATCCCCGCCATCGCCCTCTCGCCCATCGCAGGGGCCTTGGTGGACCGCTGGAATCGGCGGCGAACGATGATGCTCAGCGACGCCGGGGCGGCAGTGACCACTGTGTTGCTGGTGTTCTTACTGGCCAACGACGCGCTGGAGATCTGGCAGATCTATCTGCTGGTGGCGCTGAGCTCCGCATTCAACGCTCTGCAGGTGCCCGCCTTCTCCGCGGCGACGACTCTGTTGGTGCCCAAGGTGCACTTCGGCCGGGCCAGCGGGATGAATCAATTCGGTCAGGCGGCGGGCCGGGTGCTGGCGCCGCTGATGGCCGGCGCCTTGATGGGGTGGATCGCCATCGAAGGGGTGATCTTGGTGGACCTGGCCACCTTCCTCTTCGCGGTAGCGGTGCTCTCCTTGGTGCGGGTACCGGAACCGGAGCGCAAGAGCCCGGCTCCCGGTGCGCGGCGACCGTCGCTGCTGCGGGAGGCGGCCTATGGCTGGACGTACATCTGGCAGCGCCCGGGCCTGGTGCGCTTGCTGGGTTATTTCGCCATGCTCAATCTCATCCTCCCCTTCGGCTTGGTGTTGACGACGCCGCTGGTGCTCTCCTTCGCCGGCGCCGAGGAGCTCGGTGTGGTGCTGGGTCTGGCTTCGTCCGGAGCGCTGGTGGGGGGAGCTTTGATGAGCGCTTGGGGTGGGCCCCGGCGGCGGGTGATGGGTGTGCTGGCGGCGGGGCCGCTGGTTTCCCTGGGCCTGGCCATCGCCGGGCTCCGGCCCTCCCTGGTGCTCATCGGTGCTGGTTTCTTCCTCATCACCTTGGTGGTGCCGGTGGTCAACGGCTGCAGCCAGGCGATCTGGCAGAGCAAGGTGGCGCCGGAGGTCCAGGGCCGGGTCTTCGCCATGCGCCGGATGATCGCTCAATTCACCGGCCCCCTGGCTTTCCTCGGTGCCGGCCCGCTGGCGGATCATGTGTTCATTCCCCTGCTCGAAGCGGGCGGTCCGCTGGCCTCCACTCTCGGTCCGCTGGTGGGAGTCGGCCCGGGGCGGGGGATCGGCCTGCTCTTCCTGGTCCTCGCCGCTCTATTCTTGGCGTTTACGGGTTTGTTCGCCCTCAGCCCTCGTCTGCGGAACCTAGAGGACGAGATCGAGGATGCGGTGGACTGAGAGGGGACGCCCCGGGGGCTTCCAGGGGCCTCGGTAGCAGGGGAGTAATGGTAGATTTGCCGGTCATGAGAAGCTTCTACCAGAACTTGGGTACCTTCCTCCTGATCCTCCTGTGCATGGTGCCGCTGGCCTGTGGCGAGGGGCCGCCGGCGGAGGCCCCGGCACCTTCTGCGGCCTCCACACCCGCAAAGGAGACACCTCCCCCGGCACCTGCGCCGCCGCAGATCTCGCCCCAGGAGGTGGTGGACCGCCTGCATCAGGGGGTGGATGTGTCGGTGCACAGCGGAGCCGTAGATTGGCAAGCGGTGGCGGACGCCGGGCATCACTATGCCTACCTCAAGGCGACGGAAGGGGTGGACCTCAAGGACAGCGCTTTCGACGATCACTGGCAGCGGGCGAAGGAAGCCGGATTGGTGCGCGGCGCCTACCATTTCTATGTCACTGAAGATGATCCGGAGGAGCAGGCTCAATTCTTTATCGAGAACGTCGAGCTACGGCCCGGCGACTTGGTGCCGGTGGTGGATGTGGAGGTCCTCGGACATGGCACCGAGCCCGGTCTGCCGAATCGGCTGCGCCGCTTCCTGGAGATCATCGAGGATCACTATGGGGTCAAGCCGATGATCTACACCAGCCCCAACTTCTGGAACCGACACGTGGCCACCAACTTCGGCGACTATCCGCTGTGGATCGCCGAGTACGGGGTGGAGCAGCCGCAGTTGCCCAACGGTTGGGACGACTGGCATCTGTGGCAGTGGGAGGATGATCCGCAGGTCCCCGGCGTGGAGAAGGACGCCGACCGCAGCCACCTGAACCGCGAGCGATCGGATTTGCACCGGTTGGTGATCCCGGGACCGGCAGCCACCGAGGAGGCTTCCGGGCCAGAGGTGGAGAGCTGATGGCGTCTGAGCCGCGGGTACTTTGTGAGACTCCGACTCCGGGTAAGCAGCCGGTGACGATTCCGGAATGGAAGTACCGCGCGGTGGCGGATGCGATTCTGGCGGTGGTTCCGGTGGAGGAACCAGGGATTCCTTTTCAAGAACTGCCGGACGCCGTCGCCGACCGGCTCCCCCAGGAGACCCGCCAGCGGCTGGGCTCGGTGGCCTGGCATGTGACGACGGTGAAGCTGGATTTGGAGGTAAAGGGGAAGGTGCGGCGGCTGAAGGCGGGGGGAAGGCAGCATTTGGTGCGCGGTTGAGTGGGTGCTCGTTCCTTGGGTGATCTCTCGATCCAGCTGAAGGAGGGACCCACTTGTTGGATCTTGTTGGCTTCTCCGAGAATCTGGGAGGAAGTTGGGCCCCAAATGTTGATGATTCTGGCCACTCAGTCCTGCCAGGGAGGTTTTTGATCCCGGATGGAGGCATCTTGGAGGTCTCCGAGAATCTGGAGAATCCCCTTTACCCCATCTTTGGAGAGGCCTTGGAGCGCTCGGGTACACCTTTCCGGAGGACCATCCGGCAAGGATCCGGCTGGTCTCAGTTCTTCACGACATCCTGGGCGTTCCCCAGTCAGCTCACGGGACTACCCGGCTCTGGCGTTTGAGGGGCTACCGACAAAGGCTAAGGCTGGGGGGAAAGTGCCTTCCGGAAAGGCTACGAGCCGATTGCCTGCTCTGAGCAAGGCCGAGGCTGCAAGATAGGCGGCTACTACCTGCCGATAGGCTTCTTCGAAGACCTCTCGTGCCTGTTGGCTCGCGGCGATGACCAAGGACCTAGGGCCTTTCTTTGGCTTCTTTGGGGCTCGACGGGGATTCTGGCGCAGCACTCTCCTGCGGCCCACAGGCTTGGTTCTGTGCTTCTGGTGCCGGACTCGAGTCTCCTTTTCGATCTCCACGACCAGGGCTCGGACCTGGGCCTGGTACTCCTCCCAGGATAGATCCCTCCAACAAGGTAGCTGGGCTAGCTCGAGCACCTCTTCCTCCTCGTAGTCCTCTTGCTTGGGAGGAGATGCCGGCCGATTGTGGCGAGCACGGCAAATGGCCGTGCGATTGACCCAAGTGCCGCGGTGAATCTGGCCTTCCAAGATCATCGAAGCAGGATGAAGGCCCGGCCACTCGAGGGGACTGGCTACGAGATCCTCCTTGCAGCCGTGGGAGAGCAGGTAACGCAGAACTTGCATCTGCGAGCCTTCGTCATCGGCCACTACCGAGTAGGAATATTGACGGTGCCAGAACTTGCCGGACCAGCCGTGGATTCGGCTGGCCTCTCGGGCCAGGTTGCCGGCGAAGTAGTTCATGAACCGAGCCATGGCCTTGGTGTCGGGGACGAAGAGCAAGAGATGAACGTGGTTGCCGAAGATGACCGGTGCAATGACCTGCACGCCGGTCCGCTGGGCGGCGCGGGCGAGGATGGCAGTTGCCAACTGGTTGAGCTGACCGTTGGGGGTCAGGAGGAAGCGGGCCTGGAGGCACCGGTGAGTGATCAGGACCAGGGCTCCACCGAGGGGTACGAATCGAATCGGTTGTTTCATGACAACTCCTTTCACTCCTGGAAGAGGGCAAAAGGGGTTGGTATCGCTCACCTTTTTGGGAAAAACGGGGAGTTTTTTTGAATCCCCAGAGGTGGGACCCAAGTGTTGGTCCTGGTAGGCTTTGGGTCTAACTTGTAGAGAGAACAGCAGTTTGCGGAGCAGAGGAGGGCCCCGATGGCTTATATCGACTATGTGCCGGTGGACGAGATTCCCGCCGAGGACCGGGTGGCAGACGAGGACAACATCCTGCGCATTCACGGTGTTCACAGTCGCACCATGCCGCTGCACTACGAGCTCTACCGACAGCTGATGTACGGACGCGGGCCTCTCAGCCGTGCTCAGCGGGAGATGATCGCGGTGGTGGTTTCGGCCCACAATCAATGTCACTACTGACTGCAACACCACGGAGCGGGGCTCCGTCGAGTTTGGGGTCGGAAAATCGATGCAGTAGAGCAGGAGGTCTTGCTGACGGCGCTGGCAGCGGATCATCGAGCTGCGGATCTAGAGCCGGCGGATCGGGCCATGTTGGACTATGCGGTGAAGCTGACCCGGACTCCGTGGGCGATGGAATCGGCGGATGTGGAGTCTCTGCGGGACGCCGGGTTCGAGGACCGGGCGATCCACGACATTTGCGCCATCACCTCGTACTTTGCCTTTGTCAACCGCATAGCCGACGGGCTGGGGGTGGAGTTAGAGGGCGATTGAGGGCTCCTTGCTGAGGGGGCTTCGAGGCTCCCTCTAGCGCGGAATCAACACTTGGGTCCCCTCTTGGGTGGTGGAACCAACACTTGGGGCCTACCGCATGAGCTGACGCCGGTTCTGCCCGGTTGACGGTCCTTGGTCGACCCCTTCGTCGGCCCCTTCGAGATGTGACAATCAACACTTGGGTCCCCCCTTGGGATGCTTGGTAGGGGGAGGATCGAGGTGGGTGTTTCCGAGTGGACGGATTACAGATTCTTCTTGACTTCGGAAAGTCCCTTCGGTAGCCTCAATCCAATCAAGTCAATCCGGTGGCGATACATCCGAGCCACGTTCCCTGCCGGCTTTGTATTGGACGAATCCAAGCTTTGCTGCGAGGACTGCGTCTATTTGAAGCAGAGATGCCGTTGAACGGCTGCTGCCTCTGCTAGCTGTCAGGGAAGATCACGAATTTCTCAACCGCGAGCGGTCTGCGCGGAGGAACTGTTTCCTTCGTCGCAAACGGCAGAGCTGCGCCCGAATGGTGTTGTGGGTTACGACCCGGGCGCATGGCTTGAAGGAGTGGCGGTATGAGAACGTGGATTTGCGGCTTGGTGAGTTTCTTTCTGGCAGCCTCTGCCGGTGCGGCCGCGAACGTTTCCATCGACAAGAGCTCGGACGCCTCCGGACCGGTGTCCCGCAGTGCCACCGTGGTGTACACGCTGGAGGTGGAGGCTGATTCGCTGGGGGATGATGCCACCGATGTCGAGGTGGTGGACGATCTCCCCGCCGGCGTCACGTATTCGAGCAACGATTGCTCCGCCAGCCACTCCGCCGGCCGGGTGACCTGGGATATTGGCGACCTGGATGCCGGCGATGCCGTCTCCTGCGACATCACCGTGACGGTGGATGCGGACGCCTCGGGGACCATCACCAACACCGCCACGGTTACCGCCACCGAGGATCCTTCCAGCGACAGCTCGAGCGCCGCCTTCGACGTGCGCGAGGCGGATCTCAGCGTGGTGAAGAGCCGCGCGGGAGGCGCCGCGGAAGTCGTCCCCGGCGAGACCGTCACCTACGTGCTGACGGTGTCCAACGCCGGCCCCGACGACGTCACCGCCGCAGATGTCTTCGACACCTTCGACAGCACGATCCTGGATCTTTCCGGTTCCTCTTTCTGGACTTGCAGCGCCGACACCTCGTCCAGTTGCCCGGCCTCCGGCTCCGCCGCGGATCTCGCTGCGGGAGTGAAGGTGGACATCGCGGCGGGGGAGTCGGTGGTCTTTACCACCGATGCCATCCCGGTGGATCCCTCGGCGACGGGCACGCTGAGCAACACTGCCTACGTGGTGGCGGACGATGTCTACGATCCTTCCGGCGCCTCGACGGCGGTGGGGGATCCGTGCCCCACTGACGGTAGCGACAACAATTGCGACGTCGACGATGCCGCTCTTCAGCCGCGGGCGAATCTCGCCGTCACCGTCGACGACGGGGTGACCTCGGTGGTTCCGGGCAAGGATCTGACGGTGACGGTGACCGTCAGCAACGCCGGTCCCAGCGACGCTCCCGGGAGCCAGGTCAGCGCAGACTTGCTCTATGACCTCATCGGCATCTCTTGGACCTGCGCCACCCCCGGCGGCACCACCGCCACCTGTAGCGCCAGCGG
>JAXHTF010000061.1 GCA_034211275.1 Acidobacteriota bacterium | reverse complement strand
GCCAACAGGGGGGGGGGACCCACTTGTTGGTCTCGTGTTGCCCACAGGGGGCACCCAAATGTTGGTCCCTGATTTTTCAATAACTTAGGGCACTTCTCGTAGGGTGGGCGCCAGCCCACCGGACTCGCTTCGGCACAGAATTTGGTGGGCTGGCGCCCACCCTACATTGACCTAGGACGGATCGCCGGGCTCGGCAGGCTCACCCTTCCCCATCAGCCCCTGAGTATCCAGCCGACGGAGGGCAGCGGCCAGGTCCTTGAGCCGGTCCAGGTGCTCGAGGGTACCGTCGAGGAGGGATTCGATGCGCTTGTCGGCGGGGAGCTCGTGGCGCTTCATCCAGCGGTGGATGCTACGCACCAGCTCCATCAGGCCCTGGTCTACGGAGGTGGTGAGCTCTTCCAGGATGTCGTGGACGCCGCTCTGGAGGGTCTGCACCACCTGCACCGTGGTGCCGGAGCCGGCCGGAGCGATGTCCGAGGTAGAAGCCACGCGGCCGATGCCGTCCTGCACCGCCTTGTCCACGGCGTGGGCGATGAGACCGAGGCCGCTAGCCAGCTGTTCGAGCTGAGCTCGGATCCCCGCCAGCTGCTCGGGATCGAAGGCGGACGTGACCTCCGCCGCCGGAGCCGCAGGCTGACGGGGAGTTTCTTTTTGCAACTGGGCCCGCTGCTCCACCTCGCTGGCGGCCAGAGACTCGACGACCTTTTGTAGGCGCTCGATGTAGGGATCGAGGTCGAGCTCCACCCGCGGGGCTTCCGGCGCCGCCAGCGCCGCCCTGGCCTCTCCCGCCGCGGCGGCCCTCTCCACGGTGCTCCTCTCCACTGCGGCCCTCTCCACTGCGGCCCGAGCGGCGCCCTGAATCTCCCGGCCGATCTCCGAAAGACGCTCCGAAAGCAGACCCAGGGTGCCGGTGACCCGGGTGATGGGATCGTCCTCGTCGCCGCCCATGGCCTGGGCGCGGGCGAAGCCGCGGAGGATCTCCTGCCAGCGCTCCTGCTCCTCCGGCGTCAACACTCCCCGCAGCTCCCGCAGCTTGAGCAGGTTGTGCTCGGCGCCGGTGGTGAGGGTTTGGGCCTCGCCGCGGTAATGATCGTCGAGGAGCGCCTCCAGCTCCTCGCGGTCCATCACCGCCACCACCCGCTCGGCGAGCTTGGCCATGTTGCGATAGCTGCCCTGGAGCTGGAAGCGGGGCTCGGTGCGATAGCGGTCGTCCTGGGCGGCGGAGGCGATGTATTGGCGATTCACCGCCAGCAGCACCTGCTGCACCCGCAGAAGCTTCTCCAGCACCGCCAACACCTCCGAGAGCTCGGCGGCGCTGTAGGGATGCTGCAGCTGGTCCGTGGGCACTTCCTCGCCCTGGGCTCGGCGCACCAGCAGATAGAGGTCCTCGCGAGGACGCCCCGCCAGGGGGGCGAGCACCGGGTTGGAAGTGAGGGCGTTCTCGATATAGCTGAGGGCGAAGAGCCGGTCCTTGCCCGAGAGCACGTCCCCCAGGTTGTAGACGTCGGAGCGGTTGGCCAGCATGTCGGGGATCTGGAAGCGCTCGCCGGACTCGGTGTAGGGATTGCCCGCCATGCACACGGCGAAGCGCTTGCCCCGCAGATCGTAGGTGCGGGTGTGGTCGCGCCACACTCCCTCCACCCGACGCTGGGCGTCGCACAGGGAGATGAATTTCTGCAGCAGCTCGCTGGAAGTGTGCTGGATGTCGTCGAGGTAGAGCAGCACGTTGTTGCCCATCTCGAAGGCGAAGTTGATCTTCTCCACCTCCTGGCGAGCGGTGGCGTTGGGCGCCTCCTGGGGGTCGAAGGAGGTGACGCCGTGGCCCAGGGCCGGGCCGTTGACCTTGACGAAGACCAGCCCCAGGCGGTGGGCGATGTACTCCATGAGGGTGGTCTTGCCGTAGCCCGGCGGCGAGATGAGCAGCAGCAGCCCCATGAGGTCGGTGCGTTTCTCGTCCCCGGCAGCACCGATCTGCTTCGCCAGATTGTCGCCGATGAGGGGCAGGTAGACCTCGTCCAGCAGGCGATTGCGCACGAAGGTACTCATCACCTTCGGCTCCAGCTCGTCGATGCGCAAGCGGCGGCGGGCACGCTCCAGGACTTCGTGGCGCAGCTTCTGGTAGGCCCGGAAGGCGGGCACTCGGCGGCTCCGGAAGCGCTCGTAGCGCGCCAGCAAGCCGTCCACCCGCAGCCGCAGCACACCGCCGCGGATGCGCGGGTGCTGGCCCAACATGCCGTCCAGCTCCACCGCCAGCAGGGGCCGATGGGTTTTCCGCTCCAGCCGCGCACCGCCGCCGTCCCCCAGTGCCAGCCACGCCGCCACCTCGTCCCGGGCCCAGCGGCGGTCCTCGGCGATGCGGTGTTCTTCGGCGATGGGTGAGGGCTCCGACGCCTCGTCCGACCTCCCCTCCTCAGAGGTCTTGTCGGCTTGGCGGGCGAGGTAGCCGTCGAGCCATAGGCGAGCGAGCTCCAGGCGGTGCTCCAGGCTCTCCAACTGCCGCAGATCGTCTTCGAAGGAGCGGTCGAGGCCGTGGCTGCGCAGATAGCTCTGGAGATCCCCCTCCAGGTCCTCCGCCTCGCCGGAGACCTCGAAAACCGTGTGTTCCTGGCCCAGCTGACGTACCAGGTAGGCAGCACTCTGGCGGGGATCGGCGGTGGATGCCAAGGGTAGGGACTCGCCGTCCCCACCGGCGGCGAAGGCTTCGATGCGCCGCGCCAGCTCCGCCTCCAGCTCGGCGGTGGCGGCCCGGTGGCCGAGCTCCGCCTGCAGCCGCACGACGCTGGAGCAGCGGCGCTGGAGCCGTTCCCGCTCGCCGCGCTCCGCAATCTGAGCGAAGTAGAGCACCGCCAGGGCCCGGGCATCGCCGCGGTAGCGCAGCAGCCCAGCGGTGGTGACGGCGGAGACCAGATGCCCGAGAATGCGGGCGGCGTCGTGATCGTGGACACCGCGCTCGTAGCCCTCGTCATAGCGCTCGGCGGCGACCCGCCGCACCACTTGCAGGAGACGATCCGTCTCCAAGGCATCGTGGAGCTGGTCGAGGTCGAGGCCGTTCCGGCCCTGCTCCGCCGCCCGCAGAATCGAGCACGCCAGGTACTCGCCACGGTAGAGCTCCTCGGTCTCGGAGACCAAGCTCTGGCTCCACAGCTCCTCGGTTCCGTCCAAGGCGGCATCCTGCACCGGTTCGAAGAAGTCGGTGCCGGTGAGATGGAGGAAGAGCCGGCTGCCTTTCGAGCCTCCGTCGGAGCCGCCATCCCGGGAGATGAGGGTCAGGCCCAGGGGCTGGGTGTTGACACTGAAGCGGTGGCGCCCCAGGCGCACCAGGTTGCCTTCCTCGAAGATCTCCCGGCGGTCCCGCAGGGAGCGGGCGGCTTCCTGGCGGGCGGCTTTGATGGCGCCTTCGATCTCCTCCGCCTTGACCTCGGCGCCGGCTTCCCGCAGCTTGCCGGTGAGGTCCCGGAGCTTGAGGAGCATGGGATCGGAAGCGAAGAAGGCGTTGAGGTCGTCGTCGTTGTCGAAGCTCTCCGCCCGCCGTTCGAGGCTGCCGAGAATGCGCTGAGACGCCTCCGCCAGCCGTTGGGCGCGGAGCTGGCGCTGCTCCAGGAGCTGCTGTTTCTTGGCGCTGAAGGCCTCCGTGACCTCCTCCCGCTGGGTCACCAGCTGGTCGAGGAACTCGTCGAAGTCGGCGTAGCGGCTTTCGATTTCCTCCAGCTGTAGCAGCAGCCGGGTCAGCGCCTCGTCGCATTGCTCGGGGGTTCCGGCGAGGCTCAGCGCCGAGGAGACGCTCTGGGCGAAGAGCTTGAACTCGGCGCCGAACTCCAGCCGCGCCTCCTTGCCCCGCAGCTCCTTGCGGCGCACCTCCAGCAGCGCCCGCACCCGGTTGGCCCCGGCCAGCACCTCGCTGATGCGCTCCAGCAGATCCGCCCGCGCCGCCGCGTCGTCGATCTCCAGGGTGCCGGTGACCTCCGCCAGCACCCGCAGCCCCTCGTCGAGGGCAGTGATCTCCTCCTCCACCGCCGCCACGTCGCTGCCGCGGTCGAGCTCCGCCACTTCCCCCTCGAGCTCGTCCAGCCGCCGGTGGTAGGGCGCCAGGGCCTCCTCTCCGCCGAGGAAGTCCACCGCCGCCCGGGCCACCCGTTGAAAGCTCTCCGCCACCCGCCCTTCGAGCTCGTCCAAGGACTCCCGGTCGAGGTAGCGGCGCTCCCGCAGAGAAATCAAATGACCCCGCTGGCGGCGGAGCTTGCGCAGCGCCTCCACCGGCTCGGCGGCACTCTCCCAGCGCGCCGGATCCACGGAACGGATCAGCGACTCCGCCTCGGTCCGCGCCTCGTCCAGCGCCGCCGACGATCCCGCCCGCAGCTCCCGGACCTTCTCGAACTCGTCGAGGATCTGCTCGGCGGTGGCCCGCACCTGCGCCACCGCCCCCTGCAGTCCACCCACCTCCTCGTGGTCGAGCCAGTGGTAGTGGTCCAGCGCCCGGCGGCAGGAGCGCAGCAACTCCTCATAGACTCCGGCGGTGGGCTCCTGCTGCTGCGCCGCCCGCTGGATCGCCAGCAGATCCGAAATCCCCCGCACCAGGTCCGCGTTGCCGATCTGCTCCAAATAGCTCGAGGCCTGGTCCCGGCGCTGGGAGGCGGCGTGCTCGTCGCTCTCGAAGGGGGTCTGCCAGATCTGCATGGTGTGGACCCGGGTGGGCTCGTCAGAGACGGAGCGGAAGAGCACCAGGCGGCCGTTGGGGAAGAGGCTGTAGCCGTGGCAATGGATAGGGGTCTGCACCCGCTTGCGGATCAGGTTGTAGGGCAGCAGCAGGAAGTGGCCGTTCTCCCGCTGGTGGAAGACGTAGAGGGCGTCCTCGCCGTTGGGGGAGCGGATGCGGCGGAGGAACTCCAGGTCCTGGGCGCTGTCGGCAAATTCTTTGCACTCGCCGCTCTGCAGGTAATAACCGCCGGGGAAGATGATGCCGTGATCCTCCGGCAGCTGCTGGCAGGCCCAGCCGATGGCGTCGATGCGCCGGACGTCCTGGGTCAGGGTGTTGAACACCAGGTAGCGATGCTGATCCTCACGGTAGGGCAGGATGCGCAGCAGGATCAACGAGCCCACCTCGGCGTAGGCGATCTCCCCGTCGTCCAGCGCCTGATCCTTGTCCTCCACCGGCTCCCGGTAGACCCCCAGGCCGTCCTCGGTGTTGTCCTCCACCTTCACCGTCAGATCGCCGCCGATGGTCTCGACGAAGACCTTGCCCAGGATGTCGACGTGGGCGTGCTGTCCCTGGACGTGCTGCTCGCGGGTGGTGAGGGTCCACTGGAAGTCGTGGGAAGGTCCGAAGGCGTGGTCCCGCTCACCGCGGTTGTCCAGATAGGAAGCGTTGCCGTCGGGGTCCACCTGCCAGCGCAGGACCTTGATGTCGTGGGCCGTGGCGCCGGTCTGGAACACCGCCAGGATGCGCCCCTCGGCATTGCGCAGCTGCAGCAGGCGCACGTCCTTGTAGTAGGTGTAGAGCTCCTGGAAGTCGGAGACGAAGCGTGGGTCCTCGAGGAAGTCCGCCGCCACCGGAGTGAACGCGAAGGTGCCGTCCCCGGTCTCCTCGAACCGATGGCAGCTGAAGACGTCGCTCACCGCCGTCTCTTTGCGCAGGCCGATGAAGACGTTGTAGCCGAAGAGCAGCCGGTCGCCCACCTGGGCCAGGTCCCGGGGCACGCAGTTGTTCTCGGTGCGGATGCGCACCGAGCCCACCACCGCCATCTCCTGACCGCCGAAGAGCTCGATACGCTGCTGGTTGAGGGCCTCGGTCTTCTCCCCCAGCACCGCCGCCTGCTTGTCCAGGCGCTCGCGGATCAACTCGTAGGTGCCCCGGTCCAGCGAAGCTCCCTCGCCACCGGAGCCGCCTTCACCCTCGGTGGTGTCGGAGCGGGTGGGATCTTCAGCCATCGATCACGCTCCTCCCCAGGAAGAGCCTCGGCGGCACGGGGCTCAGCAGCAACCGTCTCACTCGCCGCCGCCGCTCCCCTCGCCGGAGCTTCCCTGCCCCGAACCCCCGGAGCCTCCAGAGCCCGAGCCTTCCAGCGCCCGCATCAATTTGCCCCGATCCACCGTGCCGTCGCTGAGCAGCTTGGCCAGCAGGGCGGTGAGGGTCACGGTCTGGAGCTTCTCCGGCGAGCCGCCCATGCCGCCGAGGACCTGCTTGAGATCCTCCGGCAGATTGGCCTCGCCGTCGAGGTAGTCCGAGAAGAGGGTCCGTAGGGTGTCGGAACGGGAGAGGAATCCGTCCACCGCCTTGCCCTTGGAGATGGAATTGACCAGCCGGTCGAGGAAGACCGCGTCGCCGCCGACGATGTCGATCTTGGCCTGCTCCAGCGCCTGCCCCAAGACCATCGCCTGAGCCTCGGCGATGGCCCGCTGGGTGTCGATGGCCTTGGCCTCGATCTCCCGATCCTTCGCCAGCCGCAGCCGGAACTCCTCGTGGAAGCGGCTCGCTTCGTCCAGGGCCGCCATGGCGTCGGCCTTCTCCTGGATGCCCTGGGCTTCGGCGGTGAACCGCTGCTTTTCTGCCTCGGCGCTGGCGGCGCCCTGCTCGCGGATCACCGTCGCCTCCGCCAGGCCCTTCTTCTCGATGGCCGAAGCTTCCTGCTCCTGCACCCGCACCCGCGCCAGACCCATGGCGGCCTCCTCCGCCTGCACACCCTCCGCCAGCCGGATCTTCGCCTGGGCTTCCTTGTCCGCCGCCTGCACCTCGGCGTCCGCCAGGATCACCCGCTCCCGAGCCCGGTGCTTGGCCGCTTCCTCCAAAGCCTCGGCCTTCTTGATGTCCTTGACCAAGGCCTCCTGGGCCTCCGCCTCGGCGTTGACCACCAGCGCTTCCTTCTGGCGCCGGGCCTCTTCCACCACCCGCACGCCCTTGATGCGCTCTTCTTCCTCGGCGACGGTGCGGTCCACCGCCACGCGCTGGCGGATGACGTCGGCGATGACGCGCTTCTCCTCCTCCAGCTCCTTTTCCTTGGCGATGCTCGCCAGCTCGGTCTCCCGCTCGCGGCTGACCACCTCCAGCTGGCGGTCTTTCTCCACCCGCTCCCCTTCCACCGCCACCACCCGCTCACGGTTCTTCTCCGCCACCGCCACCTGGCGCTGCTTGTTCTGCTCCTGAATCTCCAGCTCTTCCTGGGTCTTGATGCGCGCCGTCTCCGACCGCAGCCGCTCCTCCTCCCGCACCTTCTGGGTCTCCGCCTCCTCCCGCGCCACGACGGTGGCGATCTCCCGCTGCTGGCGGGCCTTGGCGTCCGCTTCCTGACGCTCCAGCTCGTAGATCGCCTCGGCGGCCTCCACGTCCTGCTTCTTGATCAGCTTGCGCTCGTTGTTCTGATACTCGTTGGTCTTGACGTGCTCTTGGGCGGTGAGCTCGGTGATCTTGCGAATGCCCTGGGCATCGAGGATGTTGAACTCGTCCAGCGACGCCAGCGGCGTCTGCTCGAGAAAGTCGATGGCGGCATCTTCGAGGAAATACCCATTCAGGTCACGGCCGATGACGTGGATGATCTGATCCCGGAACTCATCCCGCTTGGTGTAGAGATCGACGAAGTCCAGCTGCTTGCCGACGGTCTTGAGGGCTTCGGAAAATTTGGCGTTGAATAGCAGCTCCAAAGTGCCGGGGTCAGAGGCCCGGCGACAGCCGATGGCCTGGGCCACTTTGATCACATCGTCCTCGTTCTTATTCACCCGCACGAAGAAGGCGACCTTGATGTCGGCGCGGATATTGTCGCGGCAGATCAGCCCCTCGGCCCCGCGGCGGTCGATCTCCACGGTCTTCAAGGAGATGTCCATCTCCTCGACCTTGTAGAGATAGGGGAAGACCAGGGTCGGAGTGAAGGAGACCTTGATGGTTCCTGGACGGGTGATGACCAGAGCCTTACCCTGCTCGACTTTGCGGTACATCCACATACGACGACTCCTTGGAATCAGCTCCAGCTCCACCGGGACGCCAGGTCGGACTGCGGTCCGGACGTCGGCTCCCTCTGGGGCTCGGCCAGGTCTCTCGTTCCCAGACTGCTCTCTCGACTTCAGATCGGTGCAGTCAGGCTGGTAGGTTCAGCAAGCGTTCAGACCTTTCAGATTACCGAATCTTGCATTCATCGACAAGGACTACGACCCCCGCAGAGGATTCGTTTCGCTAAGTCCTTTGCGGGGGTCGTCGTGGGGTCAGGGCCAATTCCTAAACCTGCTTCAGCTTCCATTTGCCACGGCGGAAGACCACCAGGGCCACCACGGTCATCACCGACTCGGCGATGACCACCGCCAGGAACACCCCCTTGGGGCCCAGGCCGGCGACGTGGGCCAGGGTGTAGGCCAGCGGGATCTGGAGCATCCAGAAGCAGAAGAAGTTGATCACCGTCGGCGTATCCGTGTCGCCGGCGCCGTTGAACGCCTGGATCAGGATCATCCCCAAACCGTAGAGGGGATAGCCGAAGGCCAGGATCTGCAGACAGGCGACGCCGTAGGCGATGACCGCCGGCTGGTCGGTGAAGATCCTCAGGATCTGCTCCGCGCCGAAATAGAAGGCGAAGCCCACGGCCACCAGGAACGCGATGTTGTACCGCGAGGCCTGCCACACCGCCCGCTCCGCCCGCCGCGGCTTGCCGGCGCCCAGGCTCTGCCCGACCATGGTGGCGGCGGCGTTGCTCAGGCCCCAGGCGGGCAGGATGGTGAACATCACCACGCGGATGGCGATGGTGTAGCCCGCCACCGCTTCGCTGCCGAAGCTGGAGACAATGCGCACCAAGCCGATCCAGCTGGAGGTGGTGATGAGGAATTGCATCACCCCACCCATGGACAGCCGGGCCAGCCGCAGCATCACCGCCGGCACCGCCACCACCTGTCTCCAGGTGACGCGAATGCGGCTGGCGCCGCCGAACAGGCACCACAGCTGAAACACCACCCCGGTACCGCGGCCGATGGTGGTAGCCACGGCGGCGCCGGTGACCCCCATCTCCGGGAACGGCCCCAGCCCGAAGATCAGGCAGGGATCGAGGATCAGGTTGATGCCGTTGGCCAGCCACAGCGCCCGCATGGCGATGGCCGCATCGCCGGCGCCGCGGAAGATGGCGTTGATCAAGAAGAGAAACATGATCGTCGCCGAGCCTCCCAACAGCACCGCCGTATAGCCGGCGCCGCCGGCGATGACCGAAGCTTCCGCTCCCATCAGGCGCAGGATGTGGGGCGCAAAGATCACCCCGGCGATGCCGATGACCACCGACAGGCCGAGACCGATCCACAACGCCTGCACCGCCGCCACGGCGGCGCCCTCCCGGTCCCGCTCGCCAATGCGGCGGGCGACCATGGCGGTGGTGGCCATGCTCAGACCGATGGCCAAGGCGAAGAGCAGCGTCACCACCGCCTCCGTCAGGCCGACGACGGTCACCGCCTCCGGCCCCAACGACGAAACGAAGAAGATGTCGGCGACGGCGAAGACCGACTCCATCATCATCTCGAGCACCATGGGGATGGCCAGCAGGATGACGGAACGGCGAATGGAGCCGCGGGTAAAGTCCTCTTCTCCACCGGACAAAGCCCGACGGATCAATGCCAAGGCGCCGCGGCGCACCTTGGGGACTGCAACTTGGTTTTCCAGCTCGATACTCATGGTCGAATCCTCAGAACAATGGGGACGGGAAACGAAGTCCACAACGCCTCTCGGCGGACCTGGATGGGCGGCCGTGGAAATCTCGTCCACAGAATCAGGGCACAGATCACCGGCGGTCAAAAAAGACCGGCGACCGAACCGAAACTGCTACGACTTCGCCGCTTGCGCGGCGGCTGAGTGGGGTGCGCCCAGAAGTCCTAGAAAGACGTCAGGCGAGAAACGGTACGGTGCCCACCCAAAGAACCATCGGGGAAGTGGGAGCAAGGGCTCTGGCCTTGAAGGAGGGAGTGATTCGCATCGGCGTGCTCCTGATGGTTGTGGGTGAGTGGGAAGTCGCCCGGGCGGGCGAGCCTTCTCGGTACCTCGAGTCGAGCGTCGAGCTCAACGTTGCATAGATCTTCTAATTTACCACGGAATCGGCGAAAGGTTTCAAAGAATCTCCGTTTTCGACGAACTTCCCGAGTCACCGATGGAAAGGCCGCTCCAAGGAAGAGAGAATGCGACCATGAGCAGCGACGAAATCGGGAGAATGCGGGAAATCACCCAGCTGCTCCAAGATTGGGACGAGGCCGACGAGACGAGCCGCAGCCGCTTGATGGAGTTGATTTACGACGAGCTCTGCCGCCTCGCCCAAGGCCGCCTGCGCAAAGAGCGCCGGGACCACACCCTGCAAACCGCTGCCCTGGTCCACGAGGCCTATCTGCGCCTGGTGGATCAGAGGCACGTGCGTTGGCAGAGCCGGGCCCACTTCTTCGCCGTGGCCAGCACCATGATGCGCCGAGTCCTGATCAACCACGCCCGGGACCGCAGCACCGCCAAACGCGGCGGTGGAGCTCCCCACCTACAGTTGGACGAGAGGCTGCTGCCCTCGGGAAACCTCGGCGAGGGCGGCGGAGAGCCCCGAGAGCGTTGGGACGACTGGCTCGCCCTCGACCAGGCGCTGAGTCGCTTGGCCGAGGCTCACCCCCAACAGGCCCGGGCGGTGGAGCTGCGCTATTTCGCCGGCCTGGGGCAGGAAGAGATCGCCGAGGTGCTGGGGCTGTCCCGGGCTACCGTTACCCGGCGCCTGCGGGTGGCCCGGGCCTGGCTCTATCGTCATCTCCGGCCCCAGGCCTCCCCCGCCGCGGCCCGGGAGGGGCGACCATGATCGGCCACTCCTCCGAGGAGCCGGCCGGGGAAGCCGCCGAGGAACGGGTCGAGGAGCTCTTCGACCGCGCTCTGCGTCTTCCCCCGAAGCAGCGTTCCGCCTTCCTCCGTGCGGTCTGCGGCGAGGACGGAGCGCTTCGCCGGGAGCTGGAATCGCTTCTGCGGGCGGACGCCGAGGCCGGTGGTTTCCTGCCGGAGCTCGCCGAAGAGCCTTCCCAAGAGCCCGTCTTGGCGGGGGAGATCGCCCGGGGCCGCAGGCTCGGCCCCTACCGGCTGCACGAGAAGCTGGGGGAAGGGGGCATGGGGACCGTCTTCCTGGCGATGCGGGACGACGATCAATACCGCCGCCGGGTGGCCATCAAGCTCCTCCCGATCACCATGGCGACGCCGGACCATCTGCGTCGTTTCCGCACCGAACGCCACATTCTGGCGAGCCTCGACCACCCCAACATCGCCCGACTCTACGACGCCGGCGCCACCGCCGAGGGCCTGCCATACTGCGTCCTCGAATACATCGAGGGCGAGCCCTTGGACGTGTATTGCGACCGCCACCGGTTGCCGGTGAAAGAACGCCTGCGGCTCTTCCGCACGGTCTGTTGGGCGGTGCATTTCGCCCACCAAAACCTGGTGGTGCACCGGGACCTCAAGCCCGCCAACATCCTGGTCACGGCGGAGGGCACGCCCAAGCTTCTGGACTTCGGCATCGCCAAGCTCCTCAACCCGGAGCTCGCCGCATCGAGCTCCCAACCCACCCTCACCTGGCACCGGGTGCTGACCCCCAGCTATGCCAGCCCCGAGCAGTTCCAGGGCCGCATGATCACCACCGCCAGCGATGTCTACTCCCTGGGGGTTGTCCTCTACCAGCTGCTCTGCGGTCGGCTGCCCCTGTCCGTGGAGGACAAGACGCCGCGGGAGATCGAGCAGGAACTCTGCACCCGACAGCCCCCCAAGGTGAGCCAGGCCGTCATCTCCCCCGTTGCCCCCGAAGCCGAGGCCACCCCCGGCGCCGAGAGGGAGGCCACCGGGACCGGCCAACCATCGCCGGAGGAGGTCGCCCGGCGGCGGCGCCTGCGGCCCCAGCAGCTGCGCAAGTTGCTCAGCGGAGATCTGGACACCATCGTCGCCAAAGCCTTGCGCAAAGAACCCCAGCGGCGCTACGGCTCCGCTGGTGAGCTGGCGGAGGATCTGCAACGCTACCTCCAGGGCTTGCCGGTGCGGGCGCGCAAAGACACCCTCATCTACCGCGCCGGTAAGCGGCTGCGGCGGCACCGCTTCGCAGCGGCGGCGGCGGCCCTGGTGCTGGCGGTGATCTGCTCCCTGAGCGTGCTCCTCTTCGTCCAATCTCAGCGCGCGGAGCTCGCCCGAGAGCGCGCCGAATCCGTAGCCACCTTCCTCGAGGAGATCTTCCAGGTGGCGGACCCCACCGGCAGTACCAGCCGTGAGACCTCCGCCCGAGAGCTGCTGGACCGCGGCGCCCGGCGCATTCCCCGGCAGCTGCAGGATCAGCCGGAGCTCCAGGCGGCGCTCATGAACACCATCGGCAACGCCTATCTGGGCCTGGGGCTCTACGCGGAGGCTAGCCCCTTCCTCGAATCCGCCCTCGCCCGGCGCCGGGAGTTGCTCGGAGAAGACCATCCCAGCACCGCCGAGACCCTCAACGACCTGGGTGTGCTGGCCGTCCAGCGGAGAGACGTGGAACGCGCCGAGGAGCTTCTGCGCCAGGCTCTGGAGCTTCGCCGCCGCCTCACCGGCGAGACCGGGCCGGCCACCGCCGAAAGCACTCACCATCTGGCGGCCTTGCTCTCCATCAAGGGGGAGTACGAGCGCGCCGAAGAGCTCTTCCGGCGAGCCCTCGACCTGCGCCGGGCCCTCACCGGACCGGAGGACCTGGAAGTCGCCGAGACCCTCAACGGCCTCGGCGTGGTGCTGCGGCTGCGGGGCAAATACGGCCAGGCCGAGCAGGCGCTGACCCGGGGTTTGGAGATCCGCCGCCGTATCCTCGGCGGCGAGCACTACAGGATCGCCGAAAGCCTCAACGACCTGGGCACCCTGTACAACGAAATCGAGGACTTCGAGCGCGCCGAGCCCCTCTTCCTGGAGGCTCTGGACATCGCCCGCCGGCTCTTCGGCGAGGACAATCTGCCGGTGGCGGCACTGCTCCACAACCTCGGATTCCTACATCAGGAGCAGGGCCACCTGGAAGACGCGGAGCGCTTCTACCGCCGCTCTCTGGAAGTCAAGGAAGCGCTCTTTTCCGAGCACCACGAGCGCGTGCTGAGCAGCCTGGGCAACCTCGCCGCCCTCCTCGACGCCAAGGGCGAGCACGGCCCCGCCGAGGAGCTGCACCGCCGGGTGCTGGAGCTGGAGCGCCGAGCCTTCGAGGTCGACACCCCCTACCGGGCCATCCTGCTGGAGAACCTGGCCACCAACCTGCGCCTCCAGGGCCGCTTTGAACAAGCCGAGGTACTGCAGCGGCAATCCCTCGCCCTGCGCCAACGTCTGCTGCGCCCAGACCACCCGGACATCCCCCGCGGTCTGAACAACCTGGGCGTGCTGCTGGCCCAGAAGGGCGAGCTACCGGAGGCCGAGCAGACGCTACGCCGAGCGGTGGAGCTACGCCAGCGGCTGCTGGGCCCCGATCACCCCCACACCCGCCGCTCCGAGGGACACCTGAGGGAGCTTCTCCGCAAGGTCGAAGAATCCAGCGAGGTCGACAACCCCGCTGCCGATTGATCCTCCTGCCTTCCTTCCCGTGCGTTGAAGGGTAGAAGCCCCCATGGCCGGAGCTCGTCCTGGGCCTCGGATCCTGGGGATCTGATGCTCGCACTGCGAGCTTTCACCTTCATCGAGGAGGAATCCATGAACCGCAACATCCTGCTCCCCCGTACCCTCGGCCTCATGATGCTGGCCGCCGCGGCCCTGCTCGCCGTCTTCTGGCCCGGTCCCGCCGCGGAAGCCGCCGGCAACTGCTCCGGCACCAGCGCCGACGCCTGGGGCGACTATATCTACTGGAACAACGACGTCGTCGACAGCGAAGGCCTGTGGAGGGTCAACGGCGCATCGTCGGCGCAAATCCAATACCGCATCGACGGCAACCTCTACCAGACCAGCACCGTCAGCGGCAGCCCCGGCACCTGGTACGGCTGGACCTTCATCGACGACTTCGACGAATGCGGTGACCACACCTTCGAGGTCAAGGTTTGCCCGCGGGTGTGGGACGGCAACGGCTGGACCGTGTGCGAGACCCATTGCGACACGGACACCGCCAACTTCTCTACCTTCAGCTGCCCGAACCTGGACGTCAACTTCCAATGCAGCCTCAGCGGTCCCGGCGGCGTAGTGGGAGTGCAGGGCACCATCCTCGACGGCGATCCGCCCTACAAGGTTGAGACCTACGCGCCCTATGCCTGGGTGACCAAATATGCTGCCACCTACTCCACCGGGCCCCACTCCTACAGCAACCGCTGCTCCTACTCCGGCTACAAAGTCGGCATGCGGATCACCGACGCCGACGGCGAGGTGAAGCTGAAGTACTGCTATTGCGAGACGCCCTGGTAACCGCCTGCACCCAAGCCCGGTGTCCTGCGGGCTCCGGACCCTCGTGGGTCTGGAGACCGCAGGGGCCGGCCCCATCCTCCTCCCAAGCATTCCTATCGCTCCTGGGCAAGCGCTAAGATGAGAACCGATGCGCAGAGGAACGTCGTGGAGAAGGCTCTTGTTCGTGCTGGCGGTGCTGGCCGTCGGCGGAATCCTGGGCGCCCTCGTCGCCGAGCTGCGGCTGCGCCGGGGCGAAGCGGCCATGGGCCAAGAATGGCGCCGGCTGCTGGATGCCGAAAGCTTCGAGGCCGCCTTCCCGACCCACTCGACCAACGAGACCGCCCTCGAAGTCGAAGCCTCGGCCCGCGCCCTCGGTATCGACTTCTTCCAGCCGGCGGGGCTCGACCTCTCCCCCGACGCCGTGGCCGAGACCCGCTGGCGGCGAGCCTCTCCAGCGATTCACGAGTTTCTCGGGCAGCTGTTGAAGGCCCCCTCCAGGAACGCCTGGCCGGAGCTCGAACCGGCGGCTAGCAGCTATCTGCGCTGGGCCCAGCCCCGGCTTCTGCAGCTGGCCCGAGATCTCGAGGAAGGACCTCCGCTCCAATTTCACCGCGATCTGGCCGATCCATCCCAGCCGGTGGCCGGCGGCATCGGTCTCTACCAGCTGCAGAAAGTACTGGCCGCCGCTGCTGCCCTGGCTCTCCAAGAAGACCGGCCGCAAACCGCAGAGCGGCTTCTGGAGGCCGCTTGGGAGCTGGCGACGGCGATACGTCGGGAGCCCCAGGTGGTCCACCAGCTCATCTCCCTGGCCATGCTCCAGCGGCAGCTGGCGGTCCTGCGGGGCCACTGCTCGCCATCTCCCCGGTGGCTCCACCGCCTGCAAGTCACCGAACTACGGCCCCCTCTCCGCGTGGCCCTCGAAGCCCAGACCTACTACTTCGCTTCGCTGGCCCGCTGGGACGGTCCCGTGGAGAGCCTGATCGATACCCAGTTCTCCTTGGACCCCAACTCCGATCTGCCCGGATATGAGTCCTTTCATCAGCCGCTCCTACGCCCGCTGATCCGCTGGAGCCTGAGGGACACCGCCGTCCGCTACCACCGCCACCTCCAGCGCCTCGACCGCATCGAACCGAGAGACTTCGACGCCGGCGCCGCTTGCCGGGACCTGGCTCAGAGCATCCCCCGCTGGCAGCTCGTCGGCCAGATCGTCACCTCCTGCCTCGCCGAAGTCTGGACCCGCGCCCTCAGCCGCGAGCTACACCTGGAGCTGACCGAAAAAGTTCTTCAAGAACGCCTGCACCCCGTCGACCAGGACTACCGCCTTGAATCCAACGCCGTCCCCGGCCTCTTCTGGCTCCGAGAATCTCAACCCGACGAGGTCGTCATTCGCCTCGAGAACGGTCTCCCACACCCCCCAGCCAACGAGCCCGACCTGCTCTACCGCCTCACCCCCAGCGACTGTCCGTAGGCCCCAACCTTGGGGCCATCAACATTTGGGTACCCCTTGCGGAATCAAGCCCCAAACTGGTCGTAAGTCACTGAAAAACAAGGCATCAACATTTGGGTGCCGCTTGTTGACGCTGACCAACAAGTGGGTACCACCCATCCACTACCAACAAGTGGGTAGCGACCATCCAAGCCTTTGAAAAGAAAGGCACCAACAAGTGGGTACCACCCTCGGGAACTCGATTCCACCCCCCTCCTCCTCCATCCCCAGCGAACCGAGGACCTCAGCCGGTCTGGCGAGGGAGCTGGATCCGAGGATGGCCTCCTGGCCACCGCAGGACCCGACTCCCGAGCACCCCGCGCGAGCGCTGCCCTGGTGATGCACGAGAACGCGATCAACACGCGATCAACAAGTGGGTACCACTCCCCGGGGAAGACCGAGGAAGCGATCAAGAGAGCACTCCGTCAGCTCTCCATCACCGCCGCCACGTCCTCCGCGATCGCCACCGGGCGGGTGATCCAGGTCACGGCGAAGAGGGTGACGAAGGAGGCCGCCAGGGCCAGGCTCGAGGGTAGGACTCCCGGAGGCAGCGGTAGCTGGGGAAGGTCCGGGAAAAAGCTCTGGCGGGCGAGGAACTCTCCCACCACGCTTACCACGATGCCCACCGCCACCGACGCCGTGGCGGCGGCGGGCGTGACGCGCTTCCAGTTCAGGCCGATGGCCAGGGCCGGGGTCAGGGCGGCGCCGAAGGTGCCGAAGGCGAAAGTGCCCAGGAGGGCGATGAGGTCGCCGTAGAGATAGGCGAAGATCGCCGCCGCACCGGCGACGCCGAGCACCGCAATGCGGCCCCACAGGAGCTGCTCCGGTAGCCGCCAGCCGAAAGCCTTGGGCAGATCCCGTACCAGCGCCGCGGAGCCGATGTTGACGAAGGAGTCGGCGGTGGACATGATCGCTGCCAAAATTCCGGCGAAGACCAGCCCCGCTAGCACCTCCGGGGCGAATTCCAGCAAAAAGAGGGGCGAGGCCTGGTCCGCATCCTCCAGCGGCGCCAGCCGACCTCCCGCCACCAGCGCCGGCACCGCCAGGCCGATGCCCAGCCAGATCAGCACGCACATCGTCTGCCCGCCGGCGATCACCGCCGGCAGCCATTGGAGCTTCTTCGGATCCTTCAGCATGTAGAACTTGTGCAGCATGTGGGGCTGCCCCAGCGTGCCCACGGCGAAGGTAAAGAAGAAGCCCAGGGCGGTGAACACCGGCACCCCGCCCAGAGGGTCCAGGAAGCCCGGGCCGAAACGCTCCGACTCGGTGATGGAGCGGGTGATCTGCCCCAGCCCGCCGCCGCTCTGCAGGGCGTAGTAGAAGACCCCCACCGCCGCCGCCGCCATCAACACGCCCTGGAAGAGATCCGTGTAAACGCCCGCCACCATCCCCCCGGCGACGGCGTAGAAGAGCACCACCGCCAACCCGATGAGCATGGCCACCGCCAGGCTCCACTCCCCCAGCAGCTCGCGGGTGCCGAAGATCGCTTCGATGAGCACCCCCAGCGCCTGCAGCTGAGCCCCCAGGTAGGCGACGGTGCCCAAGACCACCGCGATCGCCGCCAGCCCGGCGGTAGCTCGGCTGTCGTAGCGCGCCAGCAGGGCGTCGGGCACGGTGTAGACCTCCCGAACCTCCGCCAACAGCCGCAGCCGCTTGGCGATGGCCCAGCACAACATGCCGGCGGTGAAACCCACCGGAGTGCAGATGAAGAGCGAGGCGATGCCCATGCGGTAGGTCAGCCCCGGGCCGCCGATGAAGACGAAGCCCGAGTAGGCCGCAGACATGGTGGCGAAGCCGGTGACCAGCAGGCCGAGGGATTGCCCGGCGATGAAGAAATCTTTGGCGTTGCGGGTGCGGCGCACCGCCCACACGCCGATGGCCACCACCAGCGCCAGATAGATCAGCGAGGTCCAGACGATGGCGGGCTTGTCGAGGATGGGCATTCTCAGCTCTCCTCGTCCGAACCCGGATCCGGATCCCGCCCCGGCTCCTGCCTGAGCCGACGCAGCCGAGTCAGGTCCTCGTCCCGGATCCCAAGGGCCGGGAAGGTCAGCCCGTAGGCCAGCGAAACGATCACCAGCGGCACCAGCCACACCGAGGTCAGCAGCAGCGCCGCGGCGGCGGGAAAACCAGCGATCCACGGCGCCTGGCTCACCCGGCCGGCGAGGGCGAGCATCCCCAAGAAGCCTCCTTCGAGGAGGATCCCGAGCAGCACCAACACCGGCACCAGCCGGCCCAGCTGGCCTCGCCTCAGCGCTCCCAGAGCCATCAGCGGCAGCGGAAAGAGCACCACCAAGGCGCCGAAGAGAACCTGCCCTGCCGGTCCTCCCAGGAGCATCGCCGCCAAGATCCCCGCCGAAAGCACCGCCAGCGCGGCCACGAGGAGACCGCGAGCTCGCTCATCGCCTCTCCCCGCGGGCCTTTCGACGCCTCCGCTCACACCACTCCCTGCTGCTGCAAGCGCTGGATCTCTTCCTCGTCCAGCCCCAACATCTCCTGCAACACTTCCCGGGTGTGGGCTCCCAGCGGTGGCCCGGCCCAATCGGTGCGGCCGGGGGTCGCCGAGAGCTTGGGGGCTATGGCAGGAATCTTCAGCGGCTTGCCGCCGGCCTCCACCTCTTCGAAGAGCTCCCGCGCCCGATACTGCTCGTCCTCCATCATGTCGGCAACGCTGTAGATGGGGCCCGCGGGCACCGATGCCGCCTCCAGCGCCACCAGGGCCTCTTCGACGGTGAGGGTGCGGGTCCATGCGGCGAGGGCGTCGTCGACCTCCTGCTGATGGCGCACCCTGCCCTCGTTGTGGGCCAGCCGCGGATCCTCCGCCAAATCCGGGCGGCCGGCGGTGCGCATCAGGCGCCGATAGATGGAGTCGCCGTTGCCGCCGATGATCACCGACTTGCCGTCCTTGCAGGGGTAGGTGTTGCTCGGCACGATGCCGGTGATGGTGGTGCCGGAGGGTTGGCGCACCTCCCCCAAGCGGTCATATTCCGGCACCACCGCTTCGAGCATGTTGAAGACCGACTCGAAGATCGCCAGATCCACCACCTGGCCGGGGCCGGCGTCGGCTCCTCGGCGAGCCCGGTCGAGGAGAGCCAGCACCACTCCAAAGGCGGCGTGGAGACCGGAAAGCGAGTCTCCCAACGAGAGATTGGCCCGCACCGGAGGCCCGTCGGGGAAGCCGGTCACCTGCCGCAGCCCACCGAAGCCTTCGCACACTGAGGCGTAGCCCGGCTGGGAAGCTCTGGGGCCGGTCTGGCCGTAGCCCGAGACGCGGGCGTAGATCAGCCCCGGGTTCTGCGGCTGGATGGATGCCGGATCGAGCCCCCAGCGCTCCAGGGTTCCGGGACGGAAATTCTCCACCACCACGTCCACCCGGTGAGCCAACCGGCGGGCGATCTCCCGGCCTGCTTCCTGGCGCAGATCGAGAACGACGGACTTCTTGTTCCGCCCCAGGGTGTACCACCACAGCGAGGTCCCGTCCTCCACCCGCCGAAGCCCGCGCACCGGATCCCCCTCCGGCGGCTCGATCTTGATCACCTCGGCGCCGTAGTAGGCCAACAGGGTGCCGGCGAAGGGTCCGGCCATGAGCTGGCCCATTTCCAGTACTCGAATGCCGTCCAGGGGCCGTCGGGCCGGAGCTTCGCCGAGATCTTTGCCACTCGTAATCACGGCCGGAACTTAGCAGAAGCCCGGAGCTTCGTAGAAGCCCGAAGCTCAGCAGACCCAACAACGGAAAACGGGTCCCGAACCGAACCGGCCCGGGACCCGCCAAAGGATGGGGGGATCGATCAGCCCATCACCACTGGACGCCGATGATGCCGTTGAGGATGCTGACACCGCCGCCGTCGGAAGTCGGCGGCACCTGCACGGAGAAGCCGTGGAACTCCTGGTGGCGCGTCATACCGCGATTCGGGTCGCCCTGCCGCTCCCGGGACCTCGCGAGCGCCTCGAAGAGCTCCGGAGTCTCGTCCGGCGTGACGGTGATGGTGTAGGACTGGCCGGTCTGGGTGGTGACCACCGTCGACACGCCCCCCTGCTCGAGGGCGAGATGGACATCGCCCTCGTCGAAGATCAGGTCGGCGATGGGCGGCAGCAGGGTGGTGACGGCCTGGGCAGCGACCCCGGGCAGAAACGCGGTGGCGGCGAGGTCGGCGAAGCTGATGACGGTGTCGCGAAGATTGCTGGGCATGATTCATTCCTCTCTTGAAGATTCGTTTTTGGGTACAATCGAAGGCTGATCCCGGAATCGCTGAGCTGCATGCGACTCTCTACTAGGGCAAGGCCTATGCCAGCCTTGACAGGAGAGTTGTTTTTCGGCTCCGAGCTGCCTTCAGGGGAGCCGAAGAACCTTGACCAAGGTTCATAGAATCAGTGGATTAGAAGGAATCGGTAGATACCCGGACGAGCTCCGAAGAGAGGGATTTCGACAGCTTCCAAGGGGCCCTTTCAGCGCGCCGCCGAAGTGTCCGACACCGTCCGGACACCGTCCAGCCGTCCGAGCGGACGGTTGGACGTGAGACACCCGCGGCGAGGCTGCCCCCGAGCCGGCCACGAACACCGAGAGGAGTTGGATCATGGGCAAGGATCGAAGGGATGCGAAGCCAGTGCAACCGGTCGTCACCGATGGCATCGTGGAGATCGATTTCGACGCCGGCGGGCCGGGGCTCTCCGTCGGCCCCAACCCGGTGCGGGCGACATGGTCGGATCAAGCCCGGACCACGGTCCAGGTGCTGTGGCGGCTGAGGAAAGTGCGCAATAGCATCGAAGGTTGGACCGTGCTGCTGGGCAACGTCGTGCCCTGCGATTGTGAGCAGCTGCCCCAGGGGTTTCTCGATTCCAGCCCCAGGGGCTCGGGCCACGTTTGGATCTGGAGGTTCCCCTGGAGCCCGGATCGCGAGGAAGCCGTGGCCATCCCCTACGAGCTCTTCGTGGTCTATCGCCCCGAGGGCTCCACCAGCTCTCTCGAGGCTCCGCCAGTCCAACCCATCGCACTACCGCCTCGGCTGTTGGGGCTGCGGGAAGTCACCGGTCTGGACCCGACGGTGCTGCTGCCGCCGCGTCAGGGACCGGGATGAGCGCTTCCCCGGCGAAGCGATCCCGCAGCTCCGGATCCTGGCGTAGCTGCTCGAGCCACGGGAGGTAGAACCAGCTGGGTTGCACGCCGCCGGCGAGGGCCTGCTCGGCGTTGGTGAGGGCGGAGGTGCGATCCCCAACGAGAGCATAGACGAGGGCCGCTTCGTAGCGTGCCTGGGGCATACCCCGAGCCTGGTGCAAAGCCTCCTGCACCGCCGCCACCGCCTCCCGGGACCGGCCCAGATGAGCCAGCGCCTGGGCCCGTACGGAGGACCGCTGCCAGTCCGCCGCCGCCGGATCGTCATCGGCCAGACGCAAGGTCTCTGCATAGGCCTCCCGGCTCTCTCCCTGCCGCCCCACCAACGCCAGGGCATCCGCCACGTTGAGGGCGATGGCCGCGTTGGCGGGCTCCAGATCCGCAGCCTGGCGAAAGCTCTCCAGGGCTCCCGTGGCGTCCCCCAGGAGGAGCTGGGCAAACCCCAGGTTGGACAGCTCCAGCGCACCGGGAGCCCGCGCCACCAATTGCTGGTAGAGGTCCCGAGCCCGTTCCACATCTCCCGCCGCGAGCTCGATCTGGGCCAGGAAGGAACGGGCCAGCCGGCTGTCGGGGCTTTGCGCCACCACCGCCTCGAGGGTGCGGCGAGCGGCGTCGATCTCCCCGTGGCGGTACTCCATCAGGGCGAGATTGAAGCGCATGGAGAAGCTGGGCCGTAGCCGCGCCGCCCGCCGCATCTGCTCCAGAGCCTCGCCGGCGTGCCCCTCCCGGGCCAAGAGCTCCGCCCGCCGGCGCAGCACCTGGGGGCTGGCGGGGTCCAGCTTCTCCAACTCCTCCAGCAGCGCCCGGGCCTGGAGCCAACTCCCCGTGTCGTAGGCCAGGTCGAAGCGTTGGAGCAGCACCCGCACGTCCCCCGGCGCCCGGCGGCGGGCTTCCTCCAAAAGCTCTTCCGCGCGCCCTTGCAGGGTCCCGTCCCGGGCCAGGGCGAACCGCTGGCGCGCCGTCTGAGCCTCCAGGAGGTAGAGCTCCACAAAGCCCGGAGCCCGGCGGCGCAGCTCCTCCAAGGCTTCTAAAATCTCTTCGTCGACACGTCCCTGGAGCACCCTCCCTCGCAGCTCCAAAAACTCCCCATAAGCCGTCGGCGGCAGCTCCCCCACCTCCGGCCCGGTCCATCGCCGGTGCGGGTAGAGGTCCCGAAGCCGTGCCAACACCGCCCGCCGCACCAGCGCCGGAGCATCCGCCGGAGCCTCGAAGGACACCACGTCCAGGACTCTTCCGTCCTCGCCGGAGAGGCGACTGAGGGTCGCCCGGCAGAGCTGCCCCGCGCACTCCACCTGCGCATCCAGGATCTCATCCACCGCCAGCATCCGCCCCGCCGCCACCGCCGTGGCGGGCTCGGCCTCGAGGCTCTCGGTGCTGTAGGCGGCGATGCCCTCCAGCCCCGCCAGCGTCTCCAGCGCCGCCGCTCGGAGCGCCGAACCCAGGAACGAGGCCTGCGGAGACGACGATTCCCCGGACGGCGAGCCCTCGGGACCTGCCCCAGCTGCCATCCGCGGCGCCGTCACCGCCACCGCCAGATCCGTCACCTCGGAGGAACCGGCGGAAGGCCCCAGCAACCCCAACAATCCCAGCACTACCGCGAGCACCAATGCCGATCCCAACGCCGCCCCCAGCGCTGGGCGCAGGGCTCGGCGAGGGGGACCAGGATCTCCACCGGCGGACGACTTGTCCGTTGAAGAGCCAGCAGCGGAAGACTCAGCCACAGCAGACCCAGCAATCAGCTCTCTACCTTCCTGGGGTCCGGAGGATAGGGCCGCAGACGAGGCCAAGGGCTCCTCTGCGACCTCATCCACGGGCAATGTCACTGGCGGATGGGAGCCGGTGGTGTGGTCCAGCTCGTCCCTTCCGCGCTCCCAGCCGGCGCGAATCTTCGCCAGCTCCCGAGCCACCGCCTCCGCGCTCTGGGGCCGCCGTTCCGGTCTCTTCTCCAGCAGCTGCTGGATCAGCCGGCCCAGGGCCGGATCTAGGTGGGGATTGCGGGCTTCCGGCGGCGGTGGGCTGTGGTGCAACACTCGCTGGCTGGTCTCCACAGGGTTCTGCGCCGCGAAGGGCGACTCCCCGGTGACCACCTCGTAGAGCAGAACGCCGAGGGAGAAGAGATCCGCCCGGCCATCCACCGGCCGCCCCAGAAGCTGCTCCGGCGCCATGGAACGGCGGGTGCCCACCAGCTCCGTCTCGCCGGTGAGGGGCTCGTCCTCCGGTCCCAAAGCCTCCAAGGCCAGGCCGAAGTCGAGAATGCGGGCATGGCCGTCCACCTGCACCAGGACATTCTCCGCCTTCAGATCCCGATGCACCATCTCCCGCTCGTGGGCGGCGGCGAGACCGGCGCAGATCTGCTCCGCCAGGACCAGCGCCCGCTCTTCTGCCAGCGGCCCCCGGCCCAGCAGCTCCGCCAGGCTCCGGCCCCGCACCAGCTCCATGACCAGCCACAGCTCGCCCTGCCAGTGCACCAGGTCGTAGAGCTGGACCACGGAAGGATGGCTGAGCCGCGCCACCAGTCGGGCTTCGCGTTCCAGCCGCCGGCGGGCGGAATCTTCCAGAGGCCGATCCGGGCGCAGCCGCTTGAGAGCCACCCAACGGTTGAGCACCTCGTCGAAGGCGCGGTAGACCTCGCCCATACCGCCCAGGCCCAGCCGCTCCTCCAGCTGATAGCGGTCCGCCACCCGGCGGTGGGATGGAGGGCTCACGCCGATTCAGAGCTCGCCAGGTCGGCGACGCGCAGCTTAAGGCCGTGGGGCGACACCCGCAGCTGCCGGGCAGCGGAGCTCACCTCGCCGTCGTGGGCCGCCAAGGCAGCCTGGACTTCCTCCGCCGGGATCTGCGAGGCGCGGCGGATCTCGGGGCACGAATCCATGCGCCGATAGAGGGAGGTGCGGGAGAGTCCCAAGGCCGCCGCCGTCGAGGCCACCTTCCACCCATGGGCGTCGAGGGCGTGGAGCAGCTCTTCGTCGCTCACCGCGGAGCTGGAGCGGTATTCGGGCTCCCCGGCCTGAGGCTCTGAAAACGAGGAAGGCGGCGAGGAAGGCCGGGAGGGGGCCGCCGCCGGTCCATCCCCATCCTTCCCGGCGGCGGGATCCCCGGTCAGCAGATCCCGCTGGAGCTCCTGCCAGGCGGCGAGGGGGATCGACGCCTCCTGGCGATAGCGCAGGACCAGGTGCCGAGCGACGTTGCGCAGCTCCCGCACGTTGCCGGGCCAAGAGTAGGCGGCGAGGCGAGCCACCAGCGAGGCCGGCAGCCAAGGATCGGAAGTGCCGCCGTCCGGCTCCCGATGGGGCTCCTGATGGGGCTCCCGCGCCGGCTCCAGGATCGCCCCCAGCTGCCAGGCCGCCAGCTCCTGGCGCAGGAAATGGAGCAAGAGAAGGCCGACATCTTCTCGCCGCCGGCGTAGCGGCGGCAGGCGCAGGGTGCAGGCGTTGAGGCGGTGCAGCAGCGGCGCCTTGAAGCGGTCCTCACCGATGCGCTGCTCCAGGTCCGCATCGGTGGCCGCCACCACCCGCGCGTCCAGTTTCCGGGGCCGATCCGAGCCCACCGCCTGCACCTCGCCGCTCTCCAGCGCCCGCAGCAGCAGCACCTGGACCTCCGGCGAGGCCTCGCCGATCTCGTCCAGGAAGAGGGTGCCCCCGTGGGCCGCGGCGAAACGGCCGGCCCGCGCCTCCCCGGCACCGGTGAAGGCTCCCTTGCGCGCCCCGAAGAGCTCCGCCGGCGCCAACGACGGCGGCAGGGCGGCCAGATTCACCGCCACGAAGGGTCCCGAAGGCCGGCTGCCCTTGTCGTGGAGGGCCCGCGCCACCAGCTCCTTGCCGGAGCCGGTCTCGCCGCGCAGGAGCACCGGGTAGGACGACGGCGCCACCTCCAGGATCTGCCGCCGCAGCCGTTCCATGGCGTCGCTTCGACCCACCAAGCCCAGGGGCGGCGCCGGCTGCGGCGGCAGCGCTTCCAGCCGGTGCAGCAGCAGGAGCACCCGACCGGCGAGGAGCAGCAGACGCCCCTCCTCCAGGGCTTCCGGCGGCAGCAACACCTCCGCCTCCGCCGAGTCTCCTGTCGGACTCTCTCCCGGGCTCTCCGCGGGCGGCGGAACCACCTCCAAGGGCAGCCGGTGGAGAGCTCCGTGGAGGCGAAGACCGCCGCCCTCCCGGGGTTCCAGGATCAGCGGTCGTCGACTGAGGAACGGATCCGCCAGCGGCCGCGGCGAGGATCTCAGGGAACCGGAGGAGGCGGCGAACACAGGCTCGGTGCGGGACAGACGGACCGGCCGGCCCGCCGCCAGATCCGGCAACAGCGCCCGCTCGCCGATGCGCCGCGGGTCGGGGTGCCAGACGATGGTCAACCCCGGCCCACGGGCGACCTCTCGGGAACGCTGATCGTGACGCTCTACCCGGGTGCTCGCCTCCAGCTGGAAGCGCAGCCGCTCCTCGCTGCTCGATTGCATTTACTCATCATAGCCGCGCTCACCGAAACGCTCCAGAATCCACTGGGAGATCTTCTCCAAGGCCTCCGGGGCGAAGGTCTCCTCGATCTGACCATATTCATCGATGGCACCGGTTTCGGCATGCTGGAAGAGGTGGTTGAGATCCGGGAAAGTGACCACTTCGAAGTCCTCGTTGCCGGCGGCCTTCAGCGAGGCTTCCAGGATCGGCGCGTTGACCTCCGAGGACACCTGCAAGTCCTTGGCGCCGAAGAGGGCCAGCACCGGCACCTCGACCTGCTTCAGGTACACTGCCGGATCGGCCCCGATGAGGGATCGGAACCACGGCGAGGCGACCTGGCGAATCCTCTGCTCCACCGCCGCCGGGTCGAATTGCAGCTGCTGCAACTCTTCCTCGGTGAACTCTTTCTGGAACTCCTTGGTTTGCTCGACGAGCCTCTTCTCCACTTCCTCGCTGGAGAGGGAGTCGTCCAAGAGGATCTGAAGCTGTTCTTCTTCGCGGGCGAGAGCGCGATCGATGAGCTTCTCGTCCACTCCCTGCTGGGAATAAATATCCCGGGCCTGGCGCTCGAGGAGGTCCGCCAGCGGCTCACCGGGAGGGGCCAGCAAGACCAAGAAGTCGATGTCCTCGCTGCCCACCGCCGCCCGGGGGCCGATGAGACCGCCCTCGCTATGGCCCACAAGTCCCACCGCGGCCCGGTCGATCTTCGCCTGCTGCGCCAGGAACGCGACGCCGGCCTGGGCGTCCCGGGTTAGATCCTTCCCGGTCGAAGAAGGGATATTTCCTCCCGAGCCGCCGACGCCACGGTCGTCATAGCGCAGCGAGGCGATGCCGTGGCGCGCCAGATGGTCGGCGATGATCCAGAACGGCTTGTGCCCCATCAGCGACTCGTCCCGATCCTGAGGCCCGGAGCCGGTGACCATCACCACCGCCGGGAACGGTCCGTCGCCGTGGGGGGTCAGCAGCGTCCCCGCCAGGGTGATCTCCGAGTCCGGGTTGGTGAAGGTGACCTCCGTGGCGTCATAGGGGAAGGGTGGCTGGGGAGTTTGGGGCCGATTCAGAGCGAAGCTCTCCGCCAGGCGGTGGAAGACCAGCGGGAAGGTCGCCCCGCCCTGCTTCCAGGTTCCATCCACGGCGCTGCCGTCCTCGTTGAGCGTCCCTTCGTAGCTGGCGCCAGCTCGCTGGATCGAAAAGGTCAGCTGCTGCTCCGCGAGCTCGATGGTGTCGACATCCAGGGTCGCGCCCTGATCGACGCTTTCGAAGGTCGCCGACAGCTTCCCGTCTTTCTCCTCGACCCGCAGCACCAGCCGCAGCTTCACCGGGCCGGGATTCAGCACGCCCATCCACTCCCCGGCCATGCCCTCTCCGGGCACCGGCTCGGCGGGGATCTCCGGAGGCCTGGCCGCAGCTTCCTCCGAGGCCTCCTCGCCATTGCCCTCGACCCGACGCAGCGAGAAGCTCAGATTCTGAGGCCCCTGCTGGAAGGAGCCGGCGATGCCGTCGCCGTTCTTCGACAGCTGGCCGTCGAAGGTCGGCTGCCCTGGGATACCGGCCATCTCGAAATGGACCTTCGGCGGCTCCACCGCAACGTTGTCCAAGGGGAAGTCCTTCAGTCCCTGGGCCGGGATGTCGATGGTGCCGGACCAGGCCCCCTCATCTCCCTGCTGCAGCTCCACCGCGATGCCCAGCTCCCCATTGGGCAGCTGGATGGCTCCTTCCCAAGCTCCCGCCGGGCTCGTCTCCATCGGGCTCTCCGGCTCCTGCGCACCGGCCATCCCGGCCATCAGCACCACCAGGGCCAGCACCGGCCCAATCCAACCCCCTACGATCCGGCGCCGGGCGGGAGTCTGCGCTCTCCAACTTGTATCTCGTATGATCATCAGTCAATTCTCCTTTTCATTCAGTCAACCTTCCTTGACCAATTGCAGCGTACAGAAGCTCCGGGGGCGTGTCAAGCGTCTTTGTCCTCTCGGGAACTTCTCAGGACCACGTCGACGACCTCGATCCCGACCGGAAGCACGGGAAGATCGGCTGGTGGGGAACGCCGGCTCTCTCGAACCGAAGGATCAGCACGCCTTGGTCAGCACTTTGACGCCGCAGCAAGCCGTCAGCCGACAGCGAAGCGCGTGGCGATGGAGAACACCTCGCCCCACCCCATCGATCCCCCAGCCTCCTCTCGACCGTGCACCGCCAACAGACGAGCGAAGAGCTTGGGCTCCCGATGCAAGACACGGATCATCCGATCTCGCAACCAAGGCCTGTGGGTCGCCGCTAGCAGCAAGTATCCGATACGGTGGGGCCAGCAGACCAGCCGCTGGTAGGCCCGCTGATAGGCTGCCGGATCCTCCTTGGCCAGAGCATCCGCAAGAGCCGACGCTTGATGAACCGCGAGGGAGATTCCGTCTCCACCGAGGGCATCGACGTACCCGGCTGCATCCCCTACCAAAAGCACCTTCCCACAAGCTACGGAAGAACTGCGCTGACGGAAGAGGCCGGCGCCGCGGGGCTTGGAGACCGAAGGCGCGTCTCCCAGCCGCTCGATGAGCCTCGGGAAGCGATGTCTCAGCCGCGACAGATCTGAACGCTGACTGCGGCAAAAGAGCATCGTGACACAGACTTCCTCCGGTGCCGTGGGGGTCACGTAGGCTTCCACCCCTCGCCCCCAATGCACTTCCACCATCGAGGTCCAAGGCTTGATGCGATAGTGCTGCCGAATGCCAAAACGATCCTGCGGTCGACTCTTCGGGCTCCGAAGGCCCACCCCGAGACCGGCCCATCGGCGGACCCAGGAGTGGAGGCCGTCGGCACCGACCACCCAACGGGCACCGAGCTCCCGATGCTGCAGCCGCACACCCCGAGGGCTCAGCCCTTCCACTCGGCTGTGAAACCGGACCTCAATGCCTACCCTCTCCGCGGCTTCCAGCAGCACGCGGTGGAGTTCTGTACGGCGGATTCCCATCCCCTCGCCTTGAGGGAATCTCCCCTCGGCGAAGAGCTGCCTGCCAGCGGTCTCAGAAAGGTAGCGAATACCCCTGAGGGGTGCGCTGGGAACCTCGCTGAAGTCGACCCCTAGACTCCGTAGGCACTCCAAGCCGTCGGGCATCAGACCCTCACCGCAAGCTTTGTCGCGGAGAGGTCCGCCCGCCTCGAGCACGACGACGGGGGACAGCCCTCGGCGGTGGAGGGCAAGGGCGGAGATCAGCCCGGCTGGCCCACCCCCGACGATGCAGATTCCGGAATCGTTCATGCGCAGGAGGGTCAGGAGGCGTGGGGATCGATCCTACCGGCCCAAAGGGGGACTCGGGAGATCCCCTCCCAGGGCCGGCGCAGAATCCGACGAACGTTCTGCCGAGCCAGCTTCTTGAGCGTCATCAACGACGTTTTGCGGGTGAACAGGGTGTCGTTGGCCCAGAAGAGGAGTTCCCGCATTTTCGCCGGCTCGACGTTGGGGTGGTCCCACACCATGTGGGTCGAATCATATTTTGATAGATCGCGATCCAAGATACCGTAGCGTTCCTCGATGCGGCGATAGAGTATGGTTTGAGGATACGGTGTGAGGATCTGGATCTGCGGCGAATCTACTTGGTATGAACCAAGTTCGAGAATGTCCCGCCGGATGGACTCTTCCGTGTCCTCCTCGAATCCGATGATGTAGAAAACCTGCGCCAGGAGATGGTCCCGCTTCATGTTGCGCAACACCTGGCGGATCTGATCTAGATCGTTGCCTTTTTTCGCCCCATCCAGCGAGTCTTGATTCAGGCTCTCCACTCCCATGGAGGCACCGCACAAACCGCGAGCCACCCAATCGTCGTAGTTCCGATGAACCGCCTCGACCCGCGTGAGGGGGTTCCAGCGCAATCGATATTGATGGATGAGGTCCACCACTTCCTGGGCGTGCTCGTGGAAATGGCCAAAGTTCTCGTCCAAGACGATGACCTGGCCCACCCCCTGACGACGGTACTCCCAGAGAACCCGTTCCAGAGCGTCCATCTCCATGGCGTAGGGCTTTTTGTAGAAGCGTGGCGTCTGACAAAAATGGCACGTCTTGTTGCATCCCCGGGAGGTGAAGAGCACCCCCCATTTCTGAACCGGAATTCCCCTGTAGCGGATGTGCATGTAGACCGGCGGATGCACCAGCGGCCCCGGCTCACGGCCCAGCAGCTCGGCTAGCGCCCCCTCTCCCCAGCCGGTGAACAGTCGATCAAAATGCGGCTCCAGCTGCGGATTCAGCGCGCCATAATTGCCCGCCCAGACCTCGGCCCCGGTCTCCCGGGCCGCCTGCGCCATGGCGACAGCGTCGTTGGTCTCGTTGATATAGAAGGAAATCCCCACTACGTCCCAGCCTTTCTGCACCTCATGGAGAAAGGCCTCGCGGGTCGGATACTCCAGGATCTTGATCTCGGGGACGTTGGCCTTGAGAAACCGAAGCCCGAAGTGTTCTTCCATAGACGCGTTGACGGAGAAGAGGTTCTGCCGCTTCTTCCAAACGGCGATGTCGTACTCGCGTTGCGAGTTCTGCCAGGCAGAAGCTACGAGGATCCGTTTCATCAGAAGCCTCCTCGGGCGGCGTGCCCAGCTCCCTTCCGGAGGAGAGCCAACCGCCTCTTAAGTAGTTATAATCCATCTAATGTTACACGAATATGGTTCCTTTCGAAAAAATATTTCGATAGCTCACCCCGACGCCCGGCTCCGGCTGGAGGCATTAGTCTGGCCCGGGATCTGGTGCCCGGGGTCTTCAAGGACGGCTTCGAGACCGGCGACGCCAGCCGCTGGTCGACGCGGGTGCCCTGAGAGCCTTCAGGATCGGCGGAGAGATCAGCGACAGCGGAGAGATTATTCCAGCCAGCGATCCATCTCCCACAGCAGGTGGAGCACCGACTCCCGGCCCCGTGGCCGGTGGCCTTCGTGAGGCAGGAGCACCAGCGTAGCAGGAGGGACCCACTTGTTGATCTCCCCTCGCACCAGCAGGGGTGCACCAGCAGGGGGGACCCACTTGTTGGTTGTGCTCGCACCAGCAGGGGGGACCCACTTGTTGGTCTCTTCTTGATCCTCTATCTGAGCACTATCAACAGACGGGACCCAAGTGTTGATGGAGCGTTGGCCGCCCCATAAGCCTCTAAGAATCAGATATTTAACTAGGTGGTACCCAAATGTTGATGGAGGGGCCCCTCGAGGGCTGGCGAGCTCGGAGCCTTATGAGCATGCTTGCACTTCTCTCCGCGGGCGAGGCAGAATCGAGGCGCTCTTGCCTCCCCTCCCCCCTCGGAAGGAGACTGCTCCATGTTCTCGTCCTGCGCTGTGCTCCGTTCTTTCTTGCGGCACCCCGGCTTCGTGCCCCTGGTGCTGATCGCCGCTCTATGTACCTTGACCGTCCAGGCCCTGCCGGCCTTTCCCGGGGCTCAAGGCTTCGGCGCCAAGGCCACCGGCGGCCGGGGTGGACAGGTGCTCAAGGTCACCAGCCTCGCCACCAGCGGGGTCGGCAGCCTGCAGTGGGCTCTGGACCAGCCGGGGCCGCGAATCATCGTCTTCGCCGTTTCCGGCGTCATCGACGGTGACGTGCACATCCCCCACGGCGACGTCACCATCGCCGGCCAGACCGCTCCCGGCGAGGCGGGGATCACCATCCACGGCCACCTTTACACCACCTACGGCAACCCTTACGGCAACATGATCATCCGCCATCTGCGGGTGCGCTCGCCGAATCCCGACGCCAACTGGCCCGCCAGCCAGCACGACGCCATCCAATTCTCCACCAACCACACGCTGATCCTCGATCACATCGACGCCTCCCACGGCGCCGACGAGACCATCGATCTGTGGAACGGCGCCACCGACATCACCATCCAATGGTCCGCCATCACCTATCCCATCTACGATCCCGGCAACGGCTGGACTCACCACAAGGGCGTGATCAACCATCGCCCCTGTGAGGATCGGAGCCGTCGCAGCTGCTCGAATCCTCACAG